>JBBQCR010000193.1:0-6722 GCA_038318935.1 Phycisphaerales bacterium | reverse complement strand
GGGGAGAGTCATGATCGACTTCTACACGCTCGACCAGTTTGATGGGTTGCTCGCGAAACTCGGCTTTGAGAACCAGGCGTGATGCGGACTCCAGTGCCTCACTCAGAGTAAGGTCCAATAATTCCGACGCCCTACGTCGTTGGCGTTCGTGCGCGTATGTACGTGTGTGTCCCGTACGAGGGAGTTCGACGCGTATGTACGTGTGTGTCCCGTACGAGGGAGTTCGATGCGGCGCCCGCACTCGGTGATCAGCATTCCGGCTTTCCAACAACGTCGCTGAAGTGGCTTCACCGACCGACCGATCTCGCACGCGGGGACATACGAAGTCCCCGCGACGAGACACGGACGTCTTGCCGCTCTCGCGCCGACGAGCCCGCTGTTGGTTCCATCGGTTCGCGCAACTTCAGGCATGGAGCGCCGATGATTACTCCGACCGTGCGACAGGCCGACGAGCGTGTTGCTCTCGTTCGCGGGCTCTTTCAGCGAACGCTCTCCTGCTGGGCTTCTGATCTGTTGTGCCTGCAGGCAGCCGGGCAGCGTCAGCCTCGTTGGGGCGCATCTGCCGCAGCGGGCAAGCATGAATCCGCCACGCGTCCGCTCGATTCGACGCACGCTGCAGTGACTTCAGCATCGCTGCCGCGACGGCGGGCGGCGTAAAGCATCGGCGGCCAAGTCGGTGTACCACGATCGGTTCATCGGACCGGTGCGCCGGATCGCCGTGGTCGCGCAAGAGTGACGTGGCGCGGCCGTTGTAGTGTCGGCCCTGACTGCGCCTCGCACTGGGATACGGAGCGGCTCTTCCATGGGATCCATCACAAGCGGCGTCGGACTGGTCAGCGGCATCAACAGCGCCCAGCTCATCGAGCAGTTGCTGTCGTTTGAAGCCCGCGGCAAGATTCCGCTTCAGCAGAAGGTCGCCACCCTGACGGCCCAGCGCACGGCGCTGCTCGATGTGAACGCCCGGCTTCTGAATCTCAAGAATGCGGCGTTCAAGTTCAGGAATGACAAGGTCTTCCAATCGTCGCTGGCGACCTCGAGCGACGAGACGTTGCTCAAGGCGACCGCTGGTCCAAGCACGCCTGCGGGCTCGTATCAGTTCCTGGTGAAGCGGCTCGCATCGACCTCGCAATCCCGAACCAAGGGCTTCTCCACCGCCGACGCGTCGCCGCTGGGTCTCGACTCGCTTCGCTTTGAGTTCGGAGACATCGGCGTTGCCCGAGCGGTTGACACGGCCTCGCTGAACGGCGGCGACGGCATCCGTCGCGGCAAGATCGTCATGACCGACAAGGCCGGGGCGAGCTCGACGGTGGATCTTTCGACGGCCACCACGTTGGATGAGATCGTCGACATCATCAATGCCAACGACGATGTTGCCATCACCGCCCGCATCGACGGCGAGCGTCTTCGTCTTGACGACGTTTCCGGTGGCTCGGGCTCGTTGAAGATCACCAACGCGTCGGGCGGTTTCACCGCTACAGACCTGGGCATCGCGACGACGACTGCTGGCACAAGCATCACGTCTTCACAGATTCATCGGCTTGGCGGGCAGACGACGCTCTCGTCACTGAACGATGGGCTGGGCGTTCTGATCCGTGACAACGCAACCGACTTCAAGCTCTCGGTGAGTGGGACGACCTACAACATCACCCTCGGACGGGTCGATCTTCCAATCACCGGCGCAACGGAACTCAAGAGTCTGAACAACGGGGTTGGCGTCAAGATCAACACCACCGACGCAGCCGACTTCATCGTGCGCACCTCGACTGGCACGCAGGTGGAGATCAACCTCGGAACGACGCTGCAAAGCGATGGGACGGTTGACGATCCGGCGGTCAAGACCGTGCAGGAGATGCTCACTCGCGTCAATCAGACGCTCAGCGACAAGCTCGGAGTGGGCAAGGTTGTCATGACGTTGCGGGCGGACGGGAAGGGCTTCGACCTCACCGACACGACCGGCGGAAGCGAACCGTTGCGGGTGTTGGGTGCCGGACCAAACGCCGACGCGACCGCCAAGAACCTCGGCATTTTCACGGGCCTCACTGGCGGCGCGGGCGCCGTGATCACCGGCAAGATCATCAAGAACCAAGTGGCGACGCCGCGAGCGTCGACGATCCAAGAGGTCATCGATCGCATCAAGGTCCAAACATCCAACGTCGTGACCGCTTCGGTCAACAGCGCCGGCACCGGGCTGACGCTTGACGCGGGCGGAGCGACGATCACAGTTCTGGTCGGTGATCCGGACGGCTCATCCAATCCCACCGCGGTCGCGGAGCGGACCGCTCGGGACCTCGGCATCTTCGGGTCGCCTGCGGCAACGATCGCCGGCTCGCGAATCCTCGCGGGGGCAGGCACGATCCTTGCGAGAAATATCAACGGTGGAAAGGGACTCGACGGGGCCGACAGCCTCACGCTGGCGGACCGCTCCGGCAGCATCGTGACCGTGAACGGGCTTGCCAGCTACACGACCCTTGAGGATCTGGTCGACGCCGTGAATTCTGCGGCAGCCGGGGCAGGGGTGTTGGCCGCGCTCTCGGTCGGGCCGAACAACGCGAGTCTGTACGTCACCGACAGCAGCGTTGGCAGCGGTGCGTTGACGATCGGTGGTGACGCCGCTGCAAAGCTCGGAATCAATGGTGCTGGTGATGCGAACGGGATCCTCAAGGGCAAGAACCTCGAGATCAAGTACATCAGCGAAGCCCAGTCCGTCGGTAGCCTCAACTATGGGAAAGGGCTGGGAACAGGGCAGTTCAAGCTGACCGACTCGACTGGCGACACCGCGACAGTCGATATCGGGAGCGACTCCACAACCCTCTACGACGTCATCCGTGAGATCGATTCACGCGGCCTGAAGATCGAGGCCAGGCTGAACGACACCGGCGACGGTATCTCGCTGATCGACACCAATAGCGGCACGCCTTCGCTCAAGATGAAGGTGACCAACGTCTTTGGCGGGGTTGCCGCGGCACTGGGCATTCTGGGTGAGGCTGCGGCGCCAGGCGACGACATCCTCGGCTCCTACGAAAGGATCGTGGACCTCGACGCGACCGACACGCTCAACAAAGTCATCACCAAGATCAAGGCCGCTGGTATTCCGGTGAATGCGAGCCTCGTGAACACCGGTGGCGGCGGTACGCCGTTCTACCTGACCTTCGGCAGCACCATCGGTGGGAAGAACGGCCAGTTGACGATCGACTCTGGAGGCGTGGATCTTGGCCTCACCACGATCAGTCGTGGCTTGAATGCGGAGATCATCTTCGGCAACGGCAACCCGGCCGAGGGTCTCGCTCTGCGGAGTGCCACCAACAGCTTCGACGACATCGTCACCGGGCTGGATGTGACCGTTCAGAAGGCCTCGACGTCGCTCGTTTCGGTCGAGGTGTCCCGCGACGTCAAGGGAATCACCGAGAAAGTGTCGGCGTTCGTCACCGCGTTCAACGACGCGATCGCACGCATCAACGATTACGACTCCTACGACATCGACACCAAGAAACGCGGCGCGCTGTTGGGGAACTCAACGCTCGCTCGAGCTCGGCAGGTGATGTACTCGGTGGCGCAAGGCAAGGTGAAGAACGTCTCGGGGCAATACCAGTTTCTGTCGCAGGTCGGAATCAAGGCCGGCAAGGACGGAGCGCTCGTCATCGATCAGACGAAGTTCGACGCCGCGTATGCCAGCGATCCCGAGGGAGTGGAAAAACTCTTCACCACTTTCGAACAGCAGACCGTCGCTTCCACATCGAGTTTTCCTGGCGTCACGGTCGGATCCTCGAAGATCGTTGCGACGGCGTTGGGCATCGGCGACCTCTTTGATCAGGCGATGAAAGGGCTCACCGCCAACATCGATGGTGCCTTCACCAAGGCGAGCGAGAGTTTTCAGACCCAGATCACCCGGACCAACGACCGCATCGACAACTTTGACAAACGGTTGCAGCGTCGCAAGGAACTGCTGCAAAAGCAGTTTCAGGCGATGGAAACCGCCCTGAGCAAGCTGCAGACTCAGCAGTCCTCGCTCCAGTCGATTCAGTCCATCACTGGGTGATGAGGCGCCGGGTGCCGTCGAGAAGCAAGTTGCTCATCCGCTCGGCCGATAGAAGACGCATGACCGTCGCTCCCTCCCAGGCCTATCTCCGCACCAAGGTCCTCACCGCCTCCCCTGCTGAGTTGCGGTTGCTCTTGTTGGACGGTGCCCTTCGTTTCGCCGAAAATGCCAAGCGCGGCTACGAAGAGCGGAATTTCGAGCTGTCCTACGACGGGACGACCAAGTGCCAGGCGATCCTCACCGAACTCATGTGCAGCTTGCGTCCGGAGCGGAATCCCGAACTTTGCACGAAGCTCTCGGCTCTGTACACGTTCATGTACACACGAGTGGTCGATGCGAGCCTGAAGAAGGATCCCAAGATCATCGAAGAGGTCATCGGCCTCCTGCAGTACGATCGCGAAACCTGGGTACTGCTGATGGAGGAGATCGCCAAGAACGGCGACGCTTCAAGTCCAATCGACACTAAGGCAGAACTGGGCCCTGTAGAGAAGCCCTCGGTATCGGCGCCGAAGCAGCGGATCAGCCTTCAGGGCTGATCTTCGCCTCTCAGTGCCGCGTGGTCCCCTTGGCCAGACGCTACTCTCCGCTCTTCAACGATCTCGACAGCCCTTGGTGATCGCACGCCAAGGGGATCACCCTCCAGATGCAGCTATGAGCACCCACTCCGCCCCCGTTCGCCCCGCCGCCCCTGTCGCTGAACGCCTGCGGGAGTTGATCGCCACCAATCGCGCGAAGGTCGGCGTCATCGGGCTCGGTTACGTGGGACTCCCACTGGCTCACGCCCTTCACAAGGGCGGGCTGCCGGTGCTGGGATTCGACATCGATCAACGCAAGATCGACGCGATCGCCAAGAAGGAAAACTACCTCAAGCACCTTGGCGACGAGATGATCGAGACGCTCGCCGCCAGCGATCGCTTCGAGGCCACGACCGACTTCAGCCGCATGGGTGAGGCCGACGTGATCATCATCGCGGTGCCGACGCCGCTGGGGAAACACCAGGAACCCGACATCTCGTACATCCTCAACACCGCTCAGGCGATCGGAAAGACGCTGCGGGCCGGCCAGTTGATCATCCTCGAATCGACGACCTATCCCGGGACGACCCGCGACGACATGATGCCGGCGATCTACAAGGCCGCAGGCGAACGTGGCAAGAGCCTGCTGCTGGGACGGGACATCTTCGGTGCGTTCAGTCCCGAGCGCGAGGATCCGGGTCGCAAGTCGCACTCGACATCGACGATCCCCAAGCTCGTCGGCGGCCTTGACGACAACTCCACCGAGCTTGCGGCGGCGGTCTATCGCAAGGGTGTCACGGATGTCGTCCCGGTCTCGACCGCGGAAGTCGCCGAGAGCGCCAAGCTCCTAGAGAACATCTTCCGCTGCGTGAACATCGCGCTGGTCAACGAGCTCAAGACAGTTCTCACGCCCATGGGCATTGACGTTTGGGAAGTGGTGCGGGCGGCGAGCACCAAGCCCTTCGGATTCATGCCCTTCTATCCGGGGCCCGGCCTCGGTGGCCACTGCATCCCGATCGATCCCTTCTACCTCACCTGGAAGGCCAAGGAAGTCGGCAAGTCCACGCGGTTCATCGAGTTGGCGGGCGAGATCAATACCTCGATGCCGCACTACGTCGTCGATCGCACCGCCGATGCCCTCAACGAGCGCGGCAAGAGCGTCAAGGGTTCGAAGATCCTGGTCTTGGGCTTGGCCTACAAGCCGGACATCGACGACGTTCGCGAGAGCCCCTCGTTCGAACTGATCGAACTCCTCAAAGGCAAGGGCGCCCACGTCGACTACAGCGATCCCCACTGCCCGGAAACCTGGGCAGGTCGCAAGCACGATCTTCAGATGAAAAGCGTCCCCGTGACCCCTGAGACGCTCAAGACCTACGACTGCGTGCTTGTCTCGACCAATCACGCGGCGTTCGACTGGGCGTGCATCGCCAAGCACTCGAAACTTGTCGTCGATAGCCGCGACGCGTTACGTGCGTTCCATCACACGATGGAAGGTCGTATCGTGCTGGCGTGAGTTCCGATCCTCCCAAGGGACCTCGCCTGCGGATCGTGCACGTCATCGAAGGACTCCATCCGGACCGAGGCGGTCCGCCAGTGGTCGCCATGTCCGTGGCGGCGGCGCAGGTTCGCCTCGGGCACGACGTGACGATCGTGTGCGAGGATCCGGGATCGCTCCCGGACGGCGTTGATGCTTTGATTCGGGCGACTCGAGACGCCGAGCGCGTCCGCATCGAACGGATCCAGAAAGTGAAGCTCTTCGGAGCCCTGTACGGAACACTCCGCGGGACTGCCGCCGCATTCGCCACGTCGCCAGCGCTGGTGCATCTCCATGGCGTCTGGAACCCGATCGTGCTGGCCGCCGCGCGGACCGCGCGACACCTCAAGACCCCCTACGTCCTGAGTTCGCACGGTGCGCTGCATCCGGCGATGTACGCGATCGGAGTAACCAAGAAGCGGGCGGCACTGGCGCTGGGATGGCGGTCGATGCTCCGCCACGCCCGCAGGATTCTGTGCCTGAACGACGAAGAGCAGCGATTCACCGATGTGCTCGCGGGCCACCGAGTGGCGGCGCTCGTCCCCAACGGTGTCGACCTCGGGTGCATCGCGCTCTCGCCGAAACTCTCGTTTCGACGCGATTTTCGGCCACTGGAGGGCCGTCCGTACTTCGTGTT
>JBBQCR010000192.1:0-6784 GCA_038318935.1 Phycisphaerales bacterium | reverse complement strand
TACCGCCGAGAAAGTTGTGCCGCACCTCAAACTCAAGCCAGCCAATGAGGCGGCCCTCGATCTCCGCGACCACCATCGCCCGGTGCTGCTGCGTGGCGGTGATTTCCAGGCGTTCCGTGGCCGTGGCAACCTCCATCGGATAGCCGAGTTGCTCGGCGAGTTCGACGATGCGTTCGACATCGCCTGACGTGGCCCGGCGAATCGTGACCGGTGTGGTTGCTTCCATCATCGCTCTCCCGCGGTGTCCGTCACCAGTTGCGTTCGTGCGATGCGGCGATAGACCTCGCAGCGCGTCATGAGTTCATCGTGCCGACCCTGATCGACGACTCTCCCCGCGTCCATTACCACAATGCGATCGGCCGAGAGCACCGTCGAGAGTCGGTGAGCGATCACCAGGACCGTGCGGCCCACGCCGAACTCGCGCACCGCGCGATTGATCTCGGCTTCACTCTCGGCGTCGATCTGGCTCGTCGCCTCGTCCATGATGAGAATCGCCGGATCGCGCAGGATCGCCCGGGCAATCGCGATGCGCTGACGCTGCCCACCGGAAAGCGACGCCCCCTGCTCCGACACCCGCGTGTCGTAGCCCTGGGACATGGCTCGAATGAATGCATCGGCATGCGCGCGACGAGCCGCGTCTTCGATCGCCGTCCGATCGGTGCCCGAGAGGCC
Organism: Phycisphaerales bacterium; assembly: GCA_038318935.1. GTDB lineage: Bacteria > Planctomycetota > Phycisphaerae > Phycisphaerales > SM1A02 > JAEUIT01. Next base: position 6,112 of record JBBQCR010000192.1, on the reverse strand, counting down.
GAAGCGAATGTTCTCGCTGATGGTGTCGGCGATGAGCACCGCTTCTTGAGTGACCACGCCGATCTGCTTGCGCAGCGAGCGCAGATTGCCCGCTCTCAGATCGGTTCCGTCCAGGAGCACACGTCCGTCGGTCGGATCTGCAAGTCGCGACACCAGGGAGAGGAGCGTCGTCTTGCCGCATCCGTTGGGACCGACGATCGCGATCGTCTCGCCGTGTCGAATCTCTAGCGTCACATCGCGCAGAACGAGTGCCGAATCGGGACCGTAGCGAAACGACACGTCTTCGAAGACCAGCGTCCGAGCATGGGGATCGAAGGAAGGAAGGGAACGCTCTCGTTTCCCCTCGACCGGCAGATCCGTGATCTCGCGCAATCGCTGGGCAGGCGCTTCGGCGGATTGGATGTCGTTGATGAGGCCGGTCAGCGGCTTGAACGATCCGCCAGCGACTGCAAGCGCTCCGAGTGCCAGCATGAAACGCTCAAACGCCAACGTGCCGTCGAGGATTTGCTTTGCGGCGATGATCGCCAGACCGACGATCGCGCACACCGCAAGCGTCTCGACGATCGGACCCGACGCGGCGCGGGCGGTGCGCACCACCAGTTCCTCCCGAATCGCCAGGCGATTGGCCCGCGCGAAACGCGACAGGGCTTCGCGTTCCGCAGTCGAAGTCTTGATGGCCCGCAGTCCCTGCACACTTTCGTTGCTGGTCCGCAGCAGATCTTCCTGGGCCTTCAGCGCCCCGCGCGTGCCGCGCCGGATGCGGGTACCGAACTTTCGCAGAATGATCGCCAGCGGCGGCGTAATGAGAATCGCCACGAGCGTCAGTCGCCAATCGAACCAGACGGCGGCCAGAAACGCCGCGACCCCTTTGGTGATCTGGGCCAGCGCCTTACTCGTCAAGGCGAGGAATCCACGCTGCAACTCGACCGAGTCCTTGTTCACCCGCGAGACGAGTTCCGCGGGCCCGCGTCGAACGACCGTTCCGAGCGGCAGATGGATGACGTGTCGAAACGCTTCCAGCCGGATCGCTGCGGTGACTTTCGTAATCAGTGTGAGCGAGCACCACTGATGGAGAAAGTTTGCCGTCGCGCCGAATACCGTCAAGACGAGGATGCCCATCATGATGAGTACGACGCCGCCAAACGGGTCTCTCGGCAACGCATCGGCGATGGCCTCAGCAATGCTCCGCATCGGACCGAACCAGTCGCCGTGCCGACCCAGCCAATCAACAGCCAGGAAGTGCAGGTTGGCTTGGGGATTCGGGTTGCCACGCCCTTTGCCGTCGAGGATCAGCTTCAGGATCGGTCCGAGACTCATCAGACCCACGGCGAGTCCGCCAGCAGAGAGGCTCGAAAAGACCAGCGTTCCGGCCAGCAGCGAGCGATAGCGCAGCATGCGCTGGGCGTAGCTCCAAAAGGCGGAGAGTCGGATTGCCATTGCAAGAACAGAGTAACGCGCAGCAGCGTCGACCGCCCCCGTCCGCGGGCTACCCGAGCCTCGCGAAGTCCTCCCAGAAGCCGGGATAGCTCTTCGCGACGCACCCAGGATCGGCAATCGAGATTCCCTGTCGCACCAAACCAAGGATCGCGAAGCTCATAGCCATCCGATGATCGCGATAGGTCTCGATAGTGACCGGATTCGCGTGACGCTTGGCTGGATCGATCATGAGCGAGTTCGCAGTGGCGGCGGTCCGGCAGCCGAGTTGCGCCAACTCCGTCGCCAGTGCGCTGATGCGGTCGCTCTCCTTGACTGTCAACGTGTCGAGGCCACGAATGGTGCTTGAGCCCTTCGCCGTTGCGCAGGCCACAGCAAGCGCCAGTGCGGCGTCAGGAAAGAGCGACGCGTCGATCGTGATGCCGCGCAGAAAATCACTTCCGCGGACGACCGCTGCGTCTGCTTCGCGCGTGACTTCGGCGCCCATGGTCGCAAGCGCATCGAGAAGTCGAATGTCCGGCTGATGGCTGCGCTCGGAGATTCCTTCCAATCGCACGCGGGCGCCGGGGACGATCGCAGCAGCAACGGCAAAGTACGCGGCGCTGCTGGCGTCGGCTTCGATCGTCACGGTAAAAGACCGAATCTGCTGACGGGGCACGTAGTGACCCGTCAACACACCCTCGGCATCGCGTTCTGCCGTCGCTCGTACACCCACCCGACACAGGGCGTCGATCGTGAGATCGAGATAGCTTTCGCTGGTCGGTGGTTCTCGATAGCGCAGTTCAAGATCGCGGGCCATCGTCGGCCCCAGGAGCAGGAGCGCCGACAGAAACTGACTCGACTGCGTCCGGCCCACCTCGCACAGTCCACCGAAAAGCGGCCCCGAAGGCTCGATGCGCACTGGCAGTCGCTCGACCGGATCTCCGCCAGCACCCGGAAGACCGGAGCCCTCGATGCGGGCACCGAGATATCGAAGGAGAGCGATCCCTTCGTCGACTGGTCGATCGCGCATGCGAGCGCTGCCGTCGACGATGACCGTCTTCGACGCCAGCGTCGCCAAGGCCAGGACGAAGCGCGTCGGAGTTCCGCCGTCACCGAGGTTGACCGTCCCGCCGCCGGTCAATCGACCACCGCCCCCGGTGATCACGATTTCGTCGCCCTCCCAACGTGACGCGATACCGAGCGTTTCGAGGGCCACCAACAACCGATCGGTGTCATCGGATCGCAGCGGGCAGCGGATGCGCGATGCGCCATCGGCGAGCGCCGCAAGCACGTAGAAGCGGTTGGTCAGACTCTTCGAACCCGGAACGCGGATCGTGAGATCGAATGGCTGCCGCAAACTCCTGATCGGACGGCTTTCGCTCACGCGTCGCTCCGGACATCAACCCTTGCGGAAGACCGCGACGACATCTTCAATCGGCACCACGAAGAGACGGTTGTCCCCTTCGAAGTCGACCGGAATCGCATGCTTGGGATTGAACAGCACGCGGTCGTACTGCTGGATCGGATAGTCAAGATTGCGAGCGATCTCGGCGCTGACCGCGACGACCCGACCGGTGATGGTGGGAATCTCGATCTTGTCGGGAAGATGCACGCCGCCCTTGGTGATCTTCTTGTCCTCGTCCTTGCGGATCAGAACGCGTTTCCCCACCGGCTCGACGACCTCCAAGGCCGCCCGAGCCTCGCGTCCGCCGTGCGAAGGACCGTCGCTCTTGCCGTCGTTACGAGTATCAGCCATGCGGGGAGGATACGGGGTGCGACGCTCACCCGCCCGCGACCTCATGAGCGGGGCTGCCAGCACATGAAGCAAGCGGTGAAGCCCTCCGCACCCGGCGGCAGCGCCGAGCAGTTGCGATTACCACACGAAGTTCCGGATTTGGTGCATTTGAGCGCATGCGCTTGGCACCTGCACGCTCAGCCGGCACCCTCGGTCGGTCGGAGTATCCCCATTGGAGATTCGCATGCGGCCGCGCTGGATTGTTCTCACCGTTGGCATCGTCGCTGCCTTGGGCACGCTCGGCCTCTCGCGGGCCGGCGGTCAACAGCCGCCCCCGACCAGCCCCTACGCGGTCTTCGCCACCAGCGAACAAGGCATGGTCTGGACACAGGACGACTTCTCCACCGTCTGCCTCATGCCGCTTGGTAACACCATCCGCGCGCAGGTGATTTTGCGCGGTCCGGAGCCGGAGATCCTGACCAGCGACGTGACCGTGAGCTACGCGATACCGGCCCACGCCCGCTCCTTTGACAAGACGAACTTCTGGACCCTGGCGCCGCAGCTCTTTGGGACAACGCTGGCACCCGACGTGGGCCGAACCGGACACGGAATGTCGGGGTTCATGACCGCGACCGGCGGCGACCTCTGGCAGGTCACAGGCGTCCCCGTCCTCCCGCTCGACAACGCGGGACGGATCGATCCCTATCCGGTCGGGTTGATCAAGGTCAGCGGTGCCGCCGGTACCGCGACGGCACGACCCGTCGTCGGAGTGTCCACGGAGTTCAACTGCGCCTTGTGCCACGGCAGCGTGAATGGGACGCCAGCCACGGGAGTGCTTCAGTACCACGACGCGTTTCAGGGGACCGATCTCCAGAACGAGACGCCTGTCTTCTGCGCCAGTTGCCATGCGGACTCCTCGATCGCCGCGCCAGGGAAGCCCGGCGTGTCGACGCTGTCGCGAGCGATCCATAACGGCATGATCGGTGCCGTCAACAAGAGCGGTCTCGACAACGTCTGCTTCGCGTGCCACCCGGGCATTCGCGATCAGGCACAACGCGATGTCCACAAGGCCGCGGGGATTGAGTGCATCGATTGCCACGGCGGCATGGAGACGATGGCCGACCCGAAGCGCACGCCGTGGGTGGACCTGCCGCGTTGCAGCAACTGCCACAACGTTCCCGGCTCCGACTACGAGCAGCCCGGGACGCTGTACAAGGATTCAATCGGGCACAGCAGCGTTCGCTGCACCTCCTGCCACGGAAGTCCTCACGCGATCGGCCCGGCGACGACGGCCATCGACAACCAACAGGCGATCGCGTTGCAAGGCCACGCGGGACCGATCAACACCTGCATCGTCTGTCACACCACGCCGCCAAGCGAAGCCTTCTTCCACAGGGTCACCAACTGACTCGGAACCGATCCATGCGCACCCCTCTTCTTGCCATCGTGGTCAGCGCCGGAGCGAGCGCCGTCTCCAGCGGAAGCTTTGCGACGCCGCCCGCTTACCTCATCACCGACGTCAGCACGCTCTACGGACCGGACACGCGCCTTGATCCCGGCTCCGTTGCCGCTGGCCTGAGCCGCAGCGCGGTCGTAGGTCACTCGATCACCGAGTTGTGGGACCACAACTTCCACGCCTTCCGATTGGTCGGGACGCAACTCACGGATCTGGGCGTCCTGCCGGGGGATGAGCAATCGATGGCGTTCGCAGCCAACGCGCAGGGCGATACGGTGGGCGTCTCGTACACGCTCGGCGACCTCGAGGTCCACGGTGTCCTCTGGCCCGCGGCCGGAGGCATGGTGGCCCTCGGTCCGATTGAGCCACGCGACATCAACTCAGCCGGGGCGATTGCCGGTTCGATCTTCGTCGCTGGTGCGAGCGGCACGCGGCACGCGAGTCTCCTCGTGCGAGGAGCGTCCACCGACCTCGGAACACTCGGCGGACCATCGAGCATGGGACTCGCTCTCAACGGGAGCAACTGGGTGGTTGGCGACTCCATGCTCGCCGACAACAGGACAACCCACGGCGTGTTGTGGCGCAGCGGAGGCATGGTGGACCTCGGAACGCTTGGTGGCAGCGGCAGTCGAGCACTCGACATCGATGGCCTTCTGGTCGTCGGATTCGCAGACACCGTAGCGGCTCGTCCGCACGCGGTTCGCTGGACGTTGAACTCCGCCGGCGCGATCGTCGCGAAGACCGATCTGGGAACGTTGCCCGGTGCGACCACCAGCGCTGCCCTTTCCATCAGCGGCAACGAGATCGTGGGCACCTCTGGGGACCTCGCGTTCCGCTGGAGCAGCGGCAGCATGATTGACCTCAACACCACGATCGATCCCGCAAGCGATTGGATCCTGACGCGTGCCACGGGCATCGACTCGGAGGGACGCATCATCGGCATCGGTCGCCATCACGGACTGACGCGGGGATTCGTCCTCACGCCACGCAATCCCGCCGACTTCGACGGCGATGGAACGGTTGGCGCCGCCGACCTTGCGCTCCTCCTCGGAGGCTGGGGCTCGATCGACGCGTTGCTTGACCTGAACGCCGACGGGATCGTCGGAGCGCAAGATCTCGCGATCCTTCTCGGGGCCTGGAGTTGAATCCGCTCACCGGGTGGTTGAGAGTTCGTATCCTGCGCCGATGACCTCCGTCGCTGGCCTCCTTGATCAGTTGCACGCCCTGATTCGAGACGTCCCGGACTTTCCCAAACCGGGCATCGTGTTCAAGGACATCACGCCGATGCTCGCCGATCCCTCCGGGCTGGGATTGGCGGTCGAGTTAATGGCCAATCCGTTTCGCAAGGCCAAGGTCGACCTCGTGTGCGGGGCCGAAAGCCGCGGGTTCATCTTCGGCACCGCGATCGCGCAGACCCTCGGGGCTGGCTTTGTCCCGATCCGCAAGCCTGGCAAGCTGCCGTCGCGGCGCATCCAAGCGACCTACGCCCTGGAGTACGGCACCGA
>JBBQCR010000191.1:0-6811 GCA_038318935.1 Phycisphaerales bacterium | reverse complement strand
GCGGCATCGCGGAGGTCGACAGCGATGGCGATGCGACACCAGATTGCAACGACGGTTGTCCGACCGATCCGCTCAAGATCGATCCCGGCGTGTGCGGGTGTGGCATCGCCGATACCGACAGCGACGGTGATGGGACGCCCGATTGCAACGAGGAGCCTTGCATCATCGTGATCGACGATCAGCCTGACGATCTCTCGGTCGACGCATGCGATGACGTCTCGTTCGCCGTCACGATCGTCGACGTAGGGACGTACACCTATCAATGGCGATTGAACGGGCAACCGCTGACCGACGATGGTCGAATCGTCGGGGCGACGACGGCGAACGTTGCGATCTCGCCGGTTCTGCGTTCCGACGCCGGCCTGTACGACGCGCTCGTTTCGGATGGTTGCACCACGACGCTGTCGCTCACCGCGACGCTGACCGTCGCACCGATCGGAGACTGCACCTGTCTGCGACTCGCCACCGACAGCGATGGCGACGGCGTCGATGATTGCAACGACGGTTGTCCGAACGATCCCGCCAAGGTTGATCCCGGGGTATGCGGCTGCGGCGTCTCCGATGTCGACAGCGACGGCGATGGGGTCGCGGACTGTATCGACGTCTGCCCAGGCTTCGACGATGGCATCGATAGCGACGGCGATGGAGTTCCTGACGGCTGTGATACTCCGCCCTGTCCCGCCGACCTCGACGGCAACGGTGTCGTCGGAGGCGGCGATCTTGCGGTCCTCCTTGGATCGTGGGGCGCGTGCGCTGGATGTGCAGCGGACTTCAACGGAGATGGTGTCGTTGACGCATCCGAGTTGGCGGTGCTCTTGGGCGCGTGGGGGCCGTGCTGAATCGCGAAACCAAGATGGGGCTGATTCGATTCGCGGGATACCCACGCGTTGTCGGCGAGGGAGCGCATTTCGTATCGCGTGCGACGCTCTGGCCGCTTGCGAACCTCTCGCGGACCGACAATGCCGTCATGAGCTTCGCAAAGGGACCCGATCCGTATGAGTCCGCTCAGGCTTCAAAACCACTGCACTGCACTTCACTTTCGTGAGATTGGCGAGTCGCGGTATCCGTTCCATGACATCGTGCACCAAACGCCAGGCGCCACCGACCGGTTGGACGATGGCGCCTGGCTCAACGAGCGATGAAGCCGATCGCTTACGGGCAGCTTCCCCATGCTCCAAGGAGAAGAGCAAGGTCAGTTGCGCCGACGACGCCATCACCGTCGATGTCTTCCGAACCCTTGCCGCCCCACGCGCCCAGAAGTATCGCGAGATCCTCCGGGCCGACGGCACCGTTGCCGCTGAGGTCTCCATCACAGGCGGGCGCTGCTGCGATGGTGATGCGGTAGACGTCCGTCCGCGAGGTCAGTTGGCTGTCGAAGACATAGCCAACGGCGGTCGTAGAACCGTTGAAGATCGAGAGATCGGCAAAGTCGAAGCCGACGACGCCGTTCTCGTCGAGGTGATCATCGTTCGATGATCCCATCAGAAATGCCGCACCGAAGATGCCGTCCAGCTCGGAACCTGCATCCCAGATGTCCGTGGCGCGCTCCAGAATGGTTGTGGGAATGACCTCGCCATTGGCGTCGAGGATCAGGTACTCGGTCGGTGAATCGTTGCCGATGAAGTAATCGTTGCTCGGGACGACCATCGAGCCAAAGGTGAAGTAACGATTGGTGGCCGGGTTCAACGTGAAATCAGCGACACCGGTGCCGCCCGGCAGGAGCGGTCCCGCCGGATTGGGCAGGATGGTTCCCAAGACGGCAGCGGGCTCCGCAGCCATGAAGGCGGGGAAGAAGGCGGATCCGCTTCCGCCCTCGGCGATAGAGATGATTGCGGGCGAAGCGATCTCGCCTTCGTTGAAGGAGTCGTAGATGCCTTGACTGAAGGCGACGCGAAGGGGTGCGAACGACACGCTGTTGACGGGTGCGAGGTTCTCGATCGTCACCCGCACCTTCACCGGTGGGACCTCTTCGATGGTGATGCTATAGACGGTGGTCTTCGCCGTGAGCTGGCTGTCGAACACATAGCCAGCAGCGGTCGTGCCGCCGTTGAAGATCGAGAGATCTGCAAAGTCGAAGCCGACGACACCATTCTCGTCGAGGTGATCATCGTTCGATGAGCCCATCAGAAAGGCTGCCCCAAACGTACCATCGATCTCCGAACCCGCATCCCAAATGTCCGCGCCGCGCTCGTTGATGAACGTCGGAACGAACTTGCCGTTGGAGTCAAAGATCTCATACTCGACGGGGGAGTCGTTCCCGATGAAATAGTCGTTGCTCGGAACGACCATCGACGCGAACGTGAAGAATCGATTGTCCCTGCTATCGACGGTGAAGACCGCCGTCCCCGTGGCGCCTGGCAGGAGCGGACCCGGTGGCATCGGCAGGACGCTGCCGAGGACAGCGCTGGGCTGCGCCGCCATGAACGCGGGGAAGAATGCCGATCCGCCTCCGCCCTCGGCGACGGAGATGATCGCCGGCGTCGGAGTCTCGCCGCTGTTGAAGGGGTCGTAGGTTCCGTTGTGGAAGCCGACGCGCAGCGGGGCGAACGAAACGCTGTTGGTGGGCGCGAGATTTCGCACCGTGACTCGAACCTGAACGAGGTCGGCGTGAGCCCCGGCAACGGCAGCGGAGGAGGTGATGGCAGCGAGGGCCAACGATAGCGGTCGGTTCATGGGTTTTCCTTTGGGGCGAGCGACAACTACTCGCGGCAACCGCGAGCATGCACATGATGCAACGAGCAGAAACGAGCAGAAAGCGGCAGAAAACGGCATCACAGCGAGCCGTCTTCCGATGCCGTCACGCACCGGTCAGTGGTGTGTCGCCGATGCCGACAATGCCTTGCAAGCAATATGAAGACTATTTCGAGTCGCTTCTCGGTGGCTTGCCTGCAGCGACTCTCATGAGACGCTCCCGAACATCGTCAGGAAACGGTTCGGTGAAGCCTGCGTCGCGGCCGAGTGAGGAGCTGAGTTCGCGCAGCAGGGCAACTTGGCGACGAAAACGGCGGCACTTTTCGCAGACCAGGAGATGGGTCCGAAGCCCAAGGGCCTCGCCGCGAGAGAGAGGCGCGTCGAACTGCTGGTTGATCACCGCCGTCTGATCGCGACAGGGGCGATTGGCGACTCGCAGGAAATCTCGGACGAAGCGAATCATGCGCGAGTGTCCCTCCGCGGCCGTCCGTCCTTTTCGACGCATACCCGAAGGGCGGAACGAGCCCGATGCAGTCGCGTCCAGAGGTTGGTCGCCGTCAGGTTCAGGACCTTGCAAACTTCTCCGGTCGGCATGCCGAAGAGTTCGCACAACCAGACTACATCAGCCAAGCCCGGAGGCAGCCTCTCAAGGCACTTTGCCAAGACGCCGAGCAACTCTGCCCGGGCGGCTGGGCTCGCTGGGGCAAATCCCCAGTCTGTTGGGGGCGAGATCCAGCGGCCTCGCTCGTCGAAGTCTGGCGCTGCCGGTGATTCAACCCCCATCGGTTCGGTCTCGTCCGGGGAACCGCCGCCCAGGGAGCGCCGTTCCCGGCGGACCCGGCGGGCCCGATCGGCGATTCTGTTTGCGGCGATGCCCAATAGCCACGTCAGCTCGGATGAAGCACCCGCAAAGCGGTGATACCCCTGCATCGCCGCCAGCAGCGTCTCCTGCATCACATCTTCAGCCGTCTCGCGCGAGCGCGTTCTGGCGAAGGCGAAGCGCCAAAGAATTTCTCCATACTCGCTCACCCAACGGGCTGCCGCCTCACGGGCGGTTGATTCGCTCGGCGGTGAGCCATCGCCGCTTGCAAGCAGTCGAGGGTCGAGGGGGGAGGATGCAGGCGACACGCGGCCAGTCTAGCCACGCCCAGCGGTCTGTCGCTCGATGATGAGCGATCGACCTCGCCGTAGCGCCATCTCTCCTGCCTGCACCCAGCGTTGCCCGACAGTGACTGCGTGACTCTCTCTGCCCCGACCGCCGTCGCATCCTTGAAGTCAAATACGAGAGTGGCTGTGATCGTTTGCAGGTCCGCAGGTCTGCGAAGAGGCTGGAGGTGTGTGAGTCTTCCATGAAGTCTTCGATCGACCTCCTGTCGAACGCACAATTGTGCAGCAGACGGGGATGGCGTCGAGCAACCGTTCAGAACACAACGGATGCGATAAGCAGTCCGATTGTGATGGCCGAGATCGTGGAGACCAGTCCAGGCAACATGAAACTGTGGAACAACACAAACTTGCCGATGCGCGTGGTGCCGGTCTGATCGAACGCGATGGCTGCGACGATCGTGCCGTAGGTCGGCAGAAAGAAGTAGCCATTGACGGCGGGAAACATGGCAATGAGAGTTGCCGCGGGAAGACCGAGAGCAATGCCGACAGGCATGAGCGCCGCAACCGTCGAAGCTTGGCTGAAGAGGACGACTGACAGCCCGAACGCTTCGATCATGCAGCCAAGGAACGTGCTGGGGATGTAGATCGCCAAGATGTGCCAGAGTTCAACGGGCTTTCCGAGAGAGGACTTGCAGTGATGGCCTGCAGAGGTCGAACGCCTGACCGGACGGTCATCTCGATGCCGTCGGCGCAGCGACGGCGATGTGACCGCAGCGGTGCATGTCCCGTGCGACTCAACACGGACCACCGTGTTCCCACTCCCTGCTCCTGCTCCTAGCGGAAGCCTTCAACGTGAGGTTCACTTTGGTGCCAAGAGTTCCGTCGTCTCGACGCGCAGGATCGCCCCACCGAGCTCCTCGTTGTCGCAACCTGCAAGCATCGACAGTTGCCCCGATGCATCCAGGGCGACGAAGCAGATCCCTTCCACCTTGTTGCCCTCGAGCAGCACCGAAGGAATCGCATTCGACGGCACGAATCCCCTCGGTCCGATCGAGCCCACACGGCTGATGAGGGAACGAAACGGACCCGTCGGACCAGCATCGATCGCCGACGTGACGTACAGCCCCTGGTCCGGGCCGATCACGAGATCGGATGCCGTTCGCCACCGCGATACCGATCGCGCGCCCTTGGCGTCGGCAGGCAATTGGGGCGCCGCGAACTCCCACGTCCGACTTCCGGTGACGATCCCATCCCGCAGTGTGATCGTGGCGACCTGCACCACGTTCGTTTGCGGCTTGCGCGACTTCTTCGCTCCTCCCTCGGGCCCGCGGGCCTTGCCGCGGTCGGCAATCAAGAGATCGACTGCGCCCGAGTCGTCGGCGTGCGGAACGACACAGAGTCCTTCGACGTTCTGAAGCGTCGTCGAATAGGGACGAAGGTCAACCGGAGGTCCAGTCAGTTGCGCCCGGTGGCCGCCGTTGGAGTCGAGCGAGACTTCGCACGTGAACAGCCGCCGCAGACCATCGTCGCCACCGCTCTCCAAGAGAAAGAACCGCCCTTGTCTGCCGGGAACGGCGGCGATCGATTCGAGATCGCGAGGCACATCCTCCGAGTTCACGACGAGAGCCACCGGCCATGCCGTGAGGACATCCGACCCACCAACGACGACGACGCTCAGACGGTCCGTGACAACTCCTGCGTCCACCGCGTCTGCGCGGGAATCATGCACTGCCACATAAGAATCGGGACCAAGCCGCGCCAGTCCGCTGATCGACGGACGTCGCGTATCGGAGGAGATGGTGACACAGGTCGTCGAGGCCGCGTGATTCACGCTCCGCTCGGTGCCCTGACCTTGACATCCACTCCAAAGGAGAGGCACCACGCAGGCGAAGAAGCCCGCAAGCGTTCGCCGCAGCCGCGAAACGGAGTTGAACGATGGGACGTGCACGTGCTCTCAAACCGTGGCGAGGAGTCGGACTGGCGCACCACACCTGCGTCCGCCGCCGGTTCGCTCAAGACATGAACACGACCGACGGAATAACGATGTGCGACGGCCACCGATCACGCGAAGATACGCGACAAGTCGCTCGACGGGGAATGCAGTTTCAGCACCGGCAGGATGACATCGCGAAGATCCGTCGTGACGGGCACGTCGCCCGGGCCGATCAGCGTCTCTGCATCGAGTGAATCGAACCCTGCGTGCAACCCGCCGCCGCCGGGAATGTCGTCACCAACGACAAACGCGACCGAGCCACTGCCGTGGTCGGTGCCGAAACTAGTGTTCTCGGTGACACGGCGGCCGAATTCGGTCATCGCGATCAAGGTCACCTTCGAGCGACGCGGTCCAAGATCCTCAAGGAACGCGGCGATGGATTCCCCGAGGTCGTCCATGAGCGAGCCGATCACTTGCGGCTGCACGAAATGCGTGTCCCACCCGGTCGCTCCGCCAACCGCGTCCACCGTCGTCGCCACGAGACCGACGTCACTGCGAATGAGCTTGGCAATCTCCCGCAATCCGCGTCCCAACACCGTATCGGGATACGTGCCTCGGTCTCCCTCCGGCTCGGCCCGCAGTGTTCGTAGTCGTTGCTCGGCCTCCAACGTCGCACGGGCCGCGGCCCCAAGGATCGTGGTGTCCGGTGCGTACAGGTCCCGCAACGCGTCGATCACCTTGCGATCGTCACCAACCAACGCGAAGTCGCTGATGCGCTGCACTACGACGCCTCCTGGCGCGCCGCGCAGCGACTCGGGCAATGTCGTTCCGATCGCCACCGACCCCAACGGACCCAACGGTCCCAGATCAGGTGAGCGAGCCCGGAGATATCTTGCGAGCCAACCGGCGCCGGTGGCGCCACCGTGCTCAAGAAAGTCCTGAGCCTCGAAGTGGCTCCGCGACGTGTCCGATGTGCCAGCGCCATGCACGATGCGCAGCGCTCCTCGCTCCCACGCCGGAAGCAGTCCGCGCAGTCGTGCATTGAGACCGAAGCGGCCGTCGAGATCGATGACGTCGCGC
>JBBQCR010000190.1:0-6834 GCA_038318935.1 Phycisphaerales bacterium | reverse complement strand
GCAACCGGTGAGGGGACCCACGGTCGGAAGCCACGCAGCATGCAACGACGAGAGCGCGAGCATCATGAGGATCGCCCCGATGCCGCGCACGATCGGATGGGCAACCGGTCGACCGATCGCCAGGAAGACCAGCGCGACGCCGCCAAGCAGAATCGGAACCCATACGCCGATGCCGAGCGTCATGTATGTCCAGTACGCGAATGTAGCGCCGACCCGACCAAGCAGATTCGCTGCGGGTTCGTTGTGCACGCTCACCACATGCGACGGCCAATCGGCGGCATTGAAGCTGGCCATCGCGAGGAACGTGACGATCCACGCGGCGCCGCAAACGACCCACAGAAGGCGCCGCGTGAGGCCGGCGTCCGGCAGCATCGCGTTCATCGCTGAAACGGCGGAGTTGGACGTGGACGACGGTGACCGTCGAGGAGAAGACGATGGAGAAGGCTTCCGTGCCATAGCGAGGTTGTATCGACCTTTGACATCGGTGTTTGTGAGATTCGGGGCCGACGATCCGCGTGTCGGCGAGGCGGGTCGCCTGATACTCTGCCGCCATGAAGTTCCGGCTGATCGACCGAGTCCTTGAGGTGAGCACGACGCGGGTGGTGGCGATCAAGAACGTCTCCTCCGCCGAGGAGTATCTGGGCGACCACTTTCCCGGCTTCCCGGTGTTACCCGGTGTGTTCATGATCGAAGCGATGATCCAGGCCGCACGCGAGGTCCTCAACCTGCGTGGCAAGCCCCGCTTCGTGCTCGGTCAGGTCCGGGCCTTGAAATATGGCTCGTTCGTTCGGCCGGGTGAGACGCTCCGCGTCGAAGTGACGCTTGAGAAGGAACTTCCCGACGGGAGCGTTCAGTTCAAGGGGCAGGGCACGGTGCTGCGGCCCGGCGGAAGCAGCGCCGAGGGAGCGACTCCGTCCGACACGGCGGTCGCCGGTCGCTTTACAATGCGGGCTCTCACGCCGGATCAAGCATCGGCGTCCCCGGAAACCTGATGGGTCGATCTTGTCGGAATCGCCTGCGGACGCAGCGACCGACCGTTCAGAAAGAGGAGCCGATGGCTGCCAGTGGAACCGTGAAGTCACGAGACGAAATCATCGCCGACGTGCAGGATGTGCTGGAGCAGGCACTCGGGGCGGATCCCGGCGACATCACCTTGGATGCCACCTTGAACGGTGATCTTGGTGCCGAGTCGATCGACTATCTGGACATCGTCTTCCGACTCGAGAAGAAGTTCTCAACGCCGGAGAAGCCATTCAAGATTGCTCAAGGCGAGATGGTTCCCGAGAACCTCATGACTGATTCCACGCTCGTGGTGGACGGCAAGGTCACGCCGAAGGGGATCGCGCTCCTCAAGCAGCGCATGCAGCACTTGGATCTCACGACCTTCGAATCGAATCCGCAGGTCGACAAGCTGTCGGACCTCTTCACCGTCAAGAGCCTCGTCGATTTCGTCGAGCGGAAACTCAAGAGCTAACGGCGGACCAGCGCTACACGGAAGAGGCAAGGGCATCGCATGCGCTGGATGTGGATCGACACCATCGTCACCTTCGAGCCCAAGGCGCGCTTGGTGGCTGTCAAAAACGTCTCGCTCGCGGAAGAGCATCTTCACGACCACTTCGCTGCCGAGGGCGGTCTGCCCGCCGCGCCGGTGATGCCCAATTCGCTCATCATCGAGGGGATGGCCCAAACGGCGGGAATTCTCGTCGGCAGCGTGCATGACTTTCGCGAGAAGGTCGTGTTGGCGAAGATCACCAACGCGACTATTTCCAGCGACGTGCGCCCCGGACAGACCGTGCGCTACGACGCTCGCATCGATCGAATGGACGCGATGGGGGCTTCGACGATTGGCGTGGTGAGCCGCTTTGACCACATCAGCAATCGATGGACGGACATCGGTTCGATCGAACTGATGTTCAGCCATCTCGATCAGAACATGGGCGGAATGGAGTTTCCGGAAGAGAACTTCGTCTTCGGCGAGAACTTCCGAACGATCCTGGCGGCCGCGGGCTTCGGACGATTTCAGCAGCCAACGTGATGCTCGGCGGGTGTTCGTTCGCGACTGGCTCGTTGCAAAAAAGGGAAGGCCCCGATCGGGGAGGCAATCCGATGCGGGGCCGATCCAGGGTCCACAAGTAAGTTGGCGGTGTTCCGTCCCGCCTCGCGAGGGCCACACGCTGGACCCTCGCGCCTCCGTATGTGTCGTCCGAGCTTCGCTTGCGCGGCAGCATCGGGTTGTGCGCCGGAGGTCGAGTCCGCATGCCAGCGGCCCCCCGACCTCGATGTCCCCGTCACTCTCCCCGCGGGCAGGACCGAGCGACAAAGGACAACGACAACATGCGATTGGGTGATTGAACGGGCAATGTCTGCGCGTGGCGAATCGACGTGAACGGTCGGTCTGTGCGGCTTGGGAAGGGTTGCACCCTTCTCAGGGCTTCAAGCGGCGGGCGCGGATCCACTGCACAAAGTTGTAGACGCCGAAGCCGAACATCCCGATGTCGTCGGGAATCCCCAACGGGCCAAGGAGAAGCTCGGGCATGAGATCCAGCGGCGAGATCACGTAGACCATGCAGATGACGATCCACCAGCCGTAGGGAATGCCCCAAACTCCGCGTCGCGGGTCCCGTGGCGGTGGCGGGGGAGTTGCTGGGAGCGTGTCGAGTTCGAGCACGACCGCACTGTAGCGGAGCGCGCAGCGGGAATCCCCTCCGACCTCCGCTACGCTGTCGTCGTCATGCTCGCGACCATCCCGCTTCCGCTCCTCTCGTCGCCGGCCCCGGAGCTGGTGCGACGCGACGTTGCGGGGCGACCTGACAGTCGGCGTCTTATCGATAGTCACGGGCGGACGATCCGCGATTTGCGGCTCTCGATCACTGATCGCTGCAACTTCCGCTGCGTGTATTGCATGGACCCCAACGTGCGCTTCGCGACAGAGGCAGCGCGGATGACTGTCGCAGAGATGCTTCGCGTCACCGGCGCTTGCGTCAGGCTGGGAGTGGAGCGAGTGCGTGTCACCGGCGGCGAGCCGACGCTGCATCCGAGGCTGATCGAGATCATTGCCGGTATTCGAGATCTTGGTGTCACCGACATCTCGATGACCACCAACGGTTCGCTGGTCACACCTTCGGCGCTTGCATCGTGGAAAGACGCGGGGCTCGCTCGTATCACATTCAGCCTTGACGCGACCAATTCGAAGACTTTTGCTGCGGTCACTCGTTCGACGGTTGAGGTTGGTCGTGTCGTCGGGGCGATCCGCATGGCGATCGCGTCGGGACTTTCGCCGGTGAAGGTGAACGCGGTGGTCATTCGCGGATTGACCGACGACGACGTGGCCCCGCTCGCGGCGCTGGCCCGCGCGGTCGGATTCGAGATGCGGTTCTTCGAGTTCATGCCGCTCGATTCCGGCCGTCGCTGGGATCCGTCGCTGCTCGTTCCGGCGGAAGAGATTCTCGCCCGTGCGTCCCAA
The DNA here is from genome assembly GCA_038318935.1 of Phycisphaerales bacterium. Taxonomy (GTDB): domain Bacteria; phylum Planctomycetota; class Phycisphaerae; order Phycisphaerales; family SM1A02; genus JAEUIT01. The sequence goes on along the minus strand of JBBQCR010000190.1, from coordinate 3,371 downwards.
GCCGGCGAACTTGTGCCGCTTGGCCGTGACGATCCGCATGGCACCAGCGAGAGCTATTCGTTTCGCGATCAGCCCGAGTCGCGCATCGGCATCATCGCGCCGGTGACACGGCCATTCTGCGGCGCGTGCAGCCGACTTCGCATCACCGCCGACGCGAAGGTGCGGGCGTGTCTTTTCAGCCTTGCGGAAACCGACCTGATGCACGTCCTTCGTGGGGAGCGCGGTGTGTTGCACGACGACGCTCTTGAGAACGCCATTCTCGACGCCGTGTGGACCAAGCAAGCGGGCCACGGGATCACTGCGCCTGGCTTCGTGCAGCCCGCCCGTCCGATGTCCGCAATCGGCGGATGAGGATCACCATCTTCATTCTCATCATCATCATCATCCTCATGTTGGCGACGATCCGACGATGCTGACCTCGCCTGCGGTCTTACTCGCAGTCCTCATCCTGATCGTCGCGACCTTGTACTCGACGGTCGGTCATGGAGGTGCGTCGGGTTATCTCGCGGCGATGGCACTGATGGGTGTGGCGCCGTCCGTGATGAAGCCGACGTCACTCATCCTGAACATTCTCGTGGCGTCGATCGCAACGATGCAATTCGCGAGATCTGGGCACTTCCGCTGGAGATTGCTGTGGCCGTTCGCCGTCGCGTCGATTCCTGCCGCGATGCTCGGCGGAGCCATGGCTTTGCCCGGCTCGATTTACAAACCACTGATTGGGGTCGTGCTGCTCGCGTCCGCGTGGCGACTTGCGATGCCGATGTCCGTCACTGCCACCGAGCGCGAGCAGCGTGATCCATCGCTGCTGCTGAGTAGCGCGATCGGAGCTGGACTCGGACTTCTGTCGGGGCTCTCTGGTACCGGTGGTGGGATCTTCCTGAGTCCGATTCTTCTGCTCCGCGGTTGGGCAAGCGCCCGGCAGACTGCCGCCGTCAGCGCGGCATTCATTCTTGTCAACTCGATCGCTGGACTCGCAGGTCTGCTGGCAAGTGGTCAACCGTTGCCTGTCGAACTGGCGCGATGGTGGATTCCATGGTCGCTCGCAGCCATCGCTGGAGGACTGATCGGTTCGAACCTCGGCGCACGGCGCATTCAAGCACCGGTCTTGCGACGGCTGCTCGCCATCGTGCTGTTGATCGCAGGGGCGAAGCTGGTCGCGGGCGCGTTCGGGATCGGTTGAGGCGGAGCGAGCCCTGCCGATGACGTGCGGTGCTGAAGCCGGTGAACTCTTCGCGCTCCGATCGCGAGGTCTTTGTCTGACGATAGAATCCGGACCTGGGGGCCTGACGAGAGACTCATCGCTGGAAGGCGTCGTGTCGCTCGCAGTTGCAGCGGAGCTTGAAACGCAAACCCCAACAATCTTTGCAGCGCGACCCCAACAGGCAGGCACGATGAAGAAAACGATACGAATCCTTGTCAGCGGCGCAATCACCCTCTTCTCGGTCGGAGCGACCAGAGCGTCGGACATTCAAACCACCGGCGTACCGGGCGCCCCCAACGCGACCACGACGATTGATGGCAAGCAACTTCCTGCTCCGCAACCGAAGTTCGGTGGCGTGATCAAGGACGTGGCGCTTCAGTCGAAACCGTGGTGGGCGCCAGCCATCGTTCCTCCGAAGCAGGCTCCCAACATCCTGCTCATCATTACCGACGATGCGGGATTCGGAGTTCCCAGCACCTTCGGCGGCGTGATTCCGACGCCGGCGATGGATCGGGTGGCGAAGAACGGGCTTCGTTACAACAACATCCACTCTACAGCTTTGTGCTCGCCGACCCGCGCTGCGCTCATCACCGGGCGCAACCACCATTCAGCGGGCTTCGGTGTGATCTCCGAGCAATCGACGGGTTTTCCCGGCTACAACAGCATCATCCCGGAAGACAAGGCGACGATCGGGCGGATTCTGCTCGAGAACGGCTACGCCACATCGTGGTTCGGCAAGGACCACAACACTCCAGCCTTCGCGGCCAGTCAGGTCGGACCATTCAACCAATGGCCCACTGGCATGGGCTTCGAGTATTTCTACGGCTTCGTGGGCGGCGATTCGAATCAGTGGCAGCCGAATCTCTTCCGCAACACCACCCAGATCTATCCCTTCGAGGGTAAGCCCGGTTGGAATCTCATAACCGGAATGGCCGACGATGCGATCGACTATTTGAATCGCATCAACCAGACCGCGCCGACCAAGCCCTTCTTTCTGAAGTACGCGCCCGGCGCCACGCACGCTCCGCATCATCCGACAAAGGAGTGGGTCGACAAGATCAGCGCGATGCATCTCTTCGATGGAGGTTGGAACAAGGTCCGCGAGACTATCTTCGCCAACCAGAAGAAGCTCGGGGTCATTCCGCAGGACACTCAACTTGAGCCTTGGCCGACCACGGTGCTCAAGAACTGGGATGATTGCACGGCCGAAGAGAAGAAGCTCTTCATCCGCCAGGCGGACGTCTTCGCTGCCTTCGCTGCCTACAGCGACCACGAGATCGGCCGCGTTATTCAGGCAGTCGAGGACATGGGCAAGCTCGACAACACGCTCGTCATCTACATCAATGGCGACAACGGCACCAGCGCTGAGGGCGGTCCTTTGGGCACGTCGAACGAAGTGGCGTTTTTCAACGGCGTCGCTGTTCCGGTCGATGTTCAGATGAAGTGGTACGACGTCTGGGGCACCGAAGCGACCTACAACCACATGTCCGCCGGCTGGTCGTGGGCTTTCGATACTCCGTTCACTTGGTTCAAGCAGAACGCCTCGAAGCTCGGCGGTATCCGTCAGGCCATGTGCGTCTCATGGCCAGCGCAGATCAAGGACAAGGGCGGGTTGCGCAGCCAGTTCATGCACGTCATTGACGTCGTACCCACTATTCTCGAAGTGACTGGGATTTCCGCACCAGAGACAGTCAACGGCATCAAGCAGGCGCCGATGGAAGGGACGAGCTTCGCCTACACGTTCGACGCGAAGAACGCCAAGGAACCGTCGCGCCACAAGACGCAGTACTTTGAAATGTTTGGTCAGTACGCTCTGTACAACGAAGGCTGGCTGCTCAGCACCAAGGTGAACCGCGCCCCGTGGGAAGCCTTCGGAGCTGCCAATCCCGACCCGCTCAACAACCAGGTGCTGGAGCTGTACGACCTGACCAAGGACTTCAGCCAGTCGCAGAACATTGCGGAGAAGTTCCCCGACAAGGTGGAGGAGATGAAGCAGATGTTCATCGCCGAGGCCAAGAAGTTCCAGGTCTTCCCGTTGGACGCATCGGTCGCCGCCCGCATCGTCGCGCCGCGTCCGAACATCACCGCGGGGCGGACGGAGTTCGTCTACACGTGGCCGATGGTCGGATTGCCGCAGGGAGATTCGCCGTTCCTACTCAACAGTTCCTAC
>JBBQCR010000189.1:0-6848 GCA_038318935.1 Phycisphaerales bacterium | reverse complement strand
GTAGAAGGTGTTGCCGTTGTGGGCATTGGGATCGGCGGGCCGGTCCGCGTACACCGACGTCACGTACCAATCAAGATCGCCGTCGCGATCGAAGTCGCCGACGCACTGGCCCATGCCGAACTTCTCCTTGCCGACGCCCGCCACTTGGGTGGTATCGGTAAAGGATCCGTCGCGGTTATTGCGGAAGAGTCGGCTCGTCTTGAAATCCGCGGACCAGAGCAACTCTGGGTATCGATCACCATCCACGTCAACGAACGAGGTCTGGAAACCCCAGGTCAGCGCGGGCATGATCAATGACGTGTTCGTTACGTCGGTGAAAGTGCCATCGCCGTTGTTGCGGAACAGGCGATTGCCCTGGGCTGTCGCGCTCCACGCGGCGACCGCCAAGTCAAGGTCGCCATCAAGGTCGTAGTCCCCCCATGACGCGCCGTTGCCGGCACTCAGAATGGACGACGTCACGTTGACCTTTGCCGCGACGGCAACCTCGCTGAACGAGCCATCTCCGTTGTTGCGGTAGAGCAGATTCTTGCCGATCTCACCGAGGTTGTTGTTCGAGTTCCCGTAGCTCGTCACGTAGATGTCTGGCCTACCGTCGTGATTGAAGTCACCAACAGCGCAACCGGCTCCGCAATGGACGACTGCGACTCCCCATGCCGCGGCTTGGTCAGTAAACGTGCCGTTTCCGTTGTTGATGTACAGACGGTCAGCGCCAATGCCACCCTTGAGCACGAAGATGTCAGGCCATCCGTCCGAGTTGAAGTCGCCGACGCAGGCGCCAGCAAGAATCCACTCGTTGAATTGCGGCACCCCAGCGGGCTTCGGTGAGTGGATGACGTTGATGCCGGCCGATGCGGTCACATCAGTGAACACCACGTCTGCGTCGGCAGACACGCCGACACATGCGGCGACGGCTGCTAGTCCGCTGAGCCTTGCAAGCGACATGGAACACCGCACCGTGCGCATCCGCCCCTCCCCTGATGTCATTGATCGAACCAGTTCAGCCCCGCAGGTTGTGACCGCTGAGACGCGGGGCTGACGAAGCATTTCAGAGTATGCGGGACATTTCCGAGATCGCCAGCCTTCCGCTGCAAATTCCGGCTCATCGGCACAACAACGACCGCAAAGTCAACGGAGCCGATCCCTCCGCCTTGTTGTTCGCGATGACCCAGCTCGGGACGTTCGCCTCAACGGCGGCCTGAATGAGGGCCCATACCTCGGAGCGAGTGCCAGGATCGGGGTCGACGATTCGATCAAAGGGCTCGTAGCGGGTCTTCGCTTCGTCGTATCCCTGTCCATGTCCGAGCAGCCACCGAACAACCAACGCCGGCTGTGACGCAATCGCCCAACCATGCGAGGCCATGATCCTCGCTTGACCAGCCGCGGTCGGCAGCGTTGGATGGACGGCAAAGCTGTGGACGATCCGATGCTCACGCAGCACCGCGGCGAATCGCTGCGCAACCGAACCAAGAAAGAACTCCCGCTGACGCATTTCCATGGCGTACAAGGGACCACGAGGAAGCCCACCGAGGAACGTCTCCAGCAAGTCGAGAAATCTCTCGATGCCGCCAACGCGACTGCCCGGCCCCATCTCCAGAGGTGGAAACTGAAAGAGGATCGGACCGATTCGATCGCCGAAACCCTCGACGGATGGAGCCACGATCGTGTCACGCGCGTATGCCGCGTCGAGAAATCGAGCGTTGGCAATGCCGCTGTCGCGAAGTCGCCCCGTGTCACCAAAAGTTGTGCCACGCCCGTCAGCGTCCGGTCGCGTCACTGACTGGTGGGCCTTGATCAAGAAGCGGAATCCGTCTGGAACCAACGCCGCGAGGTCGGCCGCCTCGCGGATTGAGATCAGAGCGTAAAACGTCCGATCAAGTCCCACCGTTCGCATCCAAGCATGCCGGGCGTACGCGGCAAGGCCGAAGCGGGCAAGATCGGTTGGGCTCGCGTTGGGCGCGTAGATCATTCCACGCCAACCAGGAAACGACCAGGACGAGGTGCCCGGTCTCAGCCCTGCTGGCAGACTCGACGCCAGCGCAACCTCGGCCGCGTCGGGCTCAATCGTGTCAACGATGGTCAGAGCCCGCTCGATCGGGCTGTCACCGAAAAGGAATCGCTGCGAATTGTCGCGCGAGCGGCCAGTCATCGATCCGACCCTCACTGGGCGTTGCGAGGCAAGGCGGCCAGTCGTGCGATAAAGATCGCTGGCATGAAGACACCCGCCATTCCCTCCATCAGAACGGCCGACCGAGCGAAGCCGTGCGCCGGAACGATCTCGCCGTAGCCAAGCGTCGTCAGGGAAATGAACGAGAAGTAGAGCGCGTCGCCCCAATCGAGCACGGGATTTGCGTCGTGGGAAGCCAGGAATCGATACGCAGTCGGGTCGTTGAACGAAATCGTATTGTGTACGACGGCAAAGGCGACGCCTACGAGCAAGTAGACCGCGATCCCGCCATAGATGCGATCGTCAAGCAGCGCCCGTCCTCCGAACACCGAGCGGGCAATCGCGATGATGGCGAGGACGTAGAAGAGAATCATCAGCGGAGCAGCGACGCTCGCCAGCGCTTGCTCCGGATTGCCTTTCGCGAAGTACACAATCACTGTCACCGCGAGCCCGCCCACTATCGCTAGTGCGAGGGTCCAGATCCGGGCCGACAGGAGCATCACGCCGAGGAACGGGACGCCCGCGAGTAGCGCTGGGTACACCGCCTCGGAGAGCGACGATCTGCCGTCGAACATCGGTGCCATGAAGATAAGGAACACCAGCGCGACCAGCAGCGGCAGGCATCGGTTCTGGAGCCAGTGGAGTGGAGATCGTCGACGGTCCCGATGGGGCATCGACTCATTGTCGCATCAACACCCAAGCGACTGTTCCGCTCCACGGTCGGCGGCGAAGTAGCCCCAGTTCCTACGAGGGATCCGCAACGAGGCGCACCCAACCTTCGCCTCGCTCAATCCGAAGCGATCTCGCGAATGGGCAGGCGATGCGCTGTCGTGCCAGCAGCTAGCACTACAGCGCCCCTTAGCTTCGTCGTGAGGGCGAGCGGGGCCTTTGTTGGCAAGGAGATGCGCAGTTTTTGGCCCGAAGGCGTATCCGCAGCGATACGTTGAGGGCCGAAAACAAGCATCGACGCCGCCAGCGAAGGCAGCCGCTCGTCCGCAGCAGAAGGTAAGGGGCGATGTAGTGCTAGGTGGCTGCCCTAGCAAAAAAGACAACCGCCCTGACCGAAATCAGGGCGGTTGTTATATATCAAGAAACAGTTGGGAGGCCTTCGGGCTGCGTTACCGCAGCGCCTATCCGCTTTTCAACAGCCTGTGAAGGCTGGAGAAATCGAAAACCCACTCCGTGAGGAGCGAGTTTGGGAACGCGGACGAGAGTGTGTTGACGAATTCGGGTTCGGATCTCTCCGAAACACCGTCTAAGTATATTCCCTTAGAAAGGAGGTGATCCAGCCGCAGGTTCCCCTACGGCTACCTTGTTACGACTTAGTCCCAGTCACCAGCCTTGCCGTGGGCACCCCTGAAATGAGGCGACTTCGGGCACTGCCAGCTCCCATGACTTGACGGGCGGTGTGTACAAGGCTCAGGAACATATTCACCGCGGCGTAGCTGATCCGCGATTACTAGCGATTCCGACTTCATGGAGGCGGGTTGCAGCCTCCAATCCGAACTGGGGCGGACTTTATGCGATTTGCTCCACCTTGCGGTCTTGCATCGTTCTGTATCCGCCATTGTAGCACGTGTGCAGCCCTAGGCATAAGGGCCATGAGGACTTGACGTCATCCCCACCTTCCTCCGGTTTGACACCGGCAGTCTCGCTAGAGTCCTCGCCATTACGCGTTAGCAACTAACGACAGGGGTTTCGCTCGTTGAGGGACTTAACCCGACACTTCACAGCACGAGCTGACGACAGCCATGCAGCACCTGTGCACGTTCCGCCCTTGCGGGAGTGGCTTCCCTTTCAGGAAGTTGATACGTGCATGTCAAGCCTAGGATAAGGTTCTTCGCGTTGCTTCGAATTAAGCCACATGCTCCACCGCTTGTGTGAGCCCCCGTCAATTCCTTTGAGTTTTAGCCTTGCGACCGTACTCCCCAGGCGGCGCACTAAACACTTTTGCTGCGGCCAGGAGGGCGTCAAACCTCCCCGACCTAGTGCGCATCGTTTACGGCGTGGACTACCGGGGTATCTAATCCCGTTTGCTCCCCACGCTTTCGTTCCTCAGCGTCAGTACAAGCCCAGCGACCTGTCTTCACCTTCGGCGTTCCGATAGATATCTACGCATTTCACCGCTCCACCTATCGTTCCGATCGCCCCTACTTGACTCAAGATCTGTGGTTCGCGAAGCAGTTCCCCGGTTGAGCCGAGGGCTTTCACAACGCGCCTACAGATCCGCCTACGAACGCTTTAAGCCCAGTGATTCCGATTAACGCTCGCACCCTCTGTATTACCGCGGCTGCTGGCACAGAGTTAGCCGGTGCTTCCTTTGGGTATGGTCATTGAGTTCCTGTACCCTGACAGCAGTTTACACCCCGAAGGGCTTCATCCTGCACGCGGCATTGCCCCGTCACGCTTTCGCGCATTGCGGAAGATTCGTTACTGCAGCCTCCCGTAGGAGTCCGAGCAGTGTCTCAGTCTCGATGCGGCGGGCCGTGCTCTCACACCCGCTACCCGTCTAAGGCTTGGTAGGCCATTACCCCACCAACTACCTGATAGGAAATTCCCCGCTCCTGAGGCAGTAAACCTTTGATCCTTTCGGACCACATCGGGTATTGATTCGGATTTCTCCGAGGTGTCCCCGACCTCAGGGTACGTAGGAATTTATTCCTCGCCCTTTCGCCACTCTACTAGGGGTTGCCCCCGTTCGCGTTCGACTTGCATGTTTTAGCCATGCCGCCAGCGTTCAATCTGAGCCAGGATCAAACTCTTCAATTAGTATTGCATACGGTTTGCACCGCATGAATTCAGAAGGTTTGCCCGGCGATCCAGTCCCTTAGGACCGGACCGGTCTTCATCCGCGAGAAGCGGATGCGGCAGGTCGGCTACCTGCCATTTTTTGCAGACATCATTTGCCTCTCTCTTCCGTGAGGAAGAAAGAAGTCTGTCACTCTTCTCGAATTGACCAGATTATGGCATCACGAAGGATGTCTACCGTCGCTGCTGTGGCAGCGACGGGGTATTGCCTCTCCCGAGACCCGTCGTGAACGGAACTCAGGTTGGCCACATCCTCGCGGCGTTCCCAACTGTTTACTTGTCAAAGATAGCCGTGCCTGTTCAGGCACGTCCCCGAGTCCCTTGTGTCGCTTGGAGCAACGCAGGTCGTTTGGGATCGCGGATGATAGCGACACCTGAGGGGGTGTCAACCACCTTGGGTGTGTTTTTGACCCGTCCGAGCCAAATTCGCTCGGCGTCAGCGCTGCTCCCGAGCGAACGGTTTCTGCCCTGCGACGCTCCGCCAAGGATCCCGCGGGAGTGGGGGTCCGTCGAACGCACGTCCGAGCCTTTTATCTCAAGCCGTGGGAGGGGTCAAGTCGACTCGGGCTCGTTCTACCGGCTTTCGCCGATGAGTTCGTCGCTCGGGGGCCCTCGCTCCGCACCACTTATCCCGACGCGGTCCCCATCCCGGGGTGCCTCATCGCCCTGCGATCTGGATCGGGTGCCACCGCGATCGTGAGAGCGACGATTCTCCGAACGCCTGCCTGCCGAAGCACTTTCGCGACGTGTTCCAGTGTTGCACCGGTGGTCCGAACATCATCCACGATGCCGACCGACCGCGCCGCCCGGATCGCCTTGAGGCTGCGAGGGAGCTGGGGACGCATAGCGAACCGACCAGTCGCACGTCTCCGCTCGGTTGGGCTTCGTCCAACTTGCGTGCCCCCCATCCGTTGGCGAAGCGGTTGCCGAACCGTTGCCGAGAGCACGTCCGCAACCCCCCTCGCAATCTCATCTGCGTGATCGATTCCGCGATGCCATCGACGAAGCCACGGCATGGGCACGGCCACGAGCACGTCAGGGATCCACTCTTGCGTCAGCGCGAGTTTCACCTGCTGCCCGAGGCATCGTCCCAGTGCCAGCGCCATCGAGTGCCAGCGAAAGTGCTTGATCTGCAGGATCCGCGTCGCAAGATCGGCCCCGTACTCGCCAATCCGGACGGATGCGTCGATCGCGGAGCTTGACCCGCGGCAACCGCCGCAACCGAGTTCCGTGACCTCGCCGTTCCCGATGCTGCCTCCGCAGCGGGGACACCATGCGGACACGTCGTCGAGTCGAATCGGCATCTCACGAAATGCCACATCGAGGGGCGGAAGTTCCCATCCGAGCCAGCATTCCTCGATCGCTCCGAGTCCCCCACGCACCGCTCCCATGGCCCGTGCTAGTTGCATGCAGCCACGCTAACGCGCCCGATCGAGGGATCCCGCCGCAGCCGTGCATTTACGGCGATGTTGCGGGCAAAAATGAAATCTCCTCGCCACAGTTCACACCGTCAACGAGGCGATGAAATCGGAGTCCGTGTCAGGTCGCCATCATGCGACGGAGCACCGTGTTCAGAATGCCGCCGTTGCGGTAGTAGTCCACTTCAACGGGCGTATCCACACGGCAAATTGTGCGGAACGCGACTCGCTTGCCATCAGCCTTCGTGGCGATGACCGAAATCTCCTGACGCGGCTTGAGATCGCGGGGTACCTCTATGTCGAAGGACTCGCTGCCGTCCAGTCCGAGCGATGCAGCGGTGTCGCCTGCGCGATACACGAGAGGCAACACGCCCATGCCGACGAGGTTTGAGCGGTGGATGCGCTCGAAGCTCTCGACGATCGCGGCCTTCACACCCAGAAGGAACGTGCCCTTCGCC
>JBBQCR010000188.1:0-6901 GCA_038318935.1 Phycisphaerales bacterium | reverse complement strand
GTCGATTCGGCGTCAGTCACGTCACGGTCAGTCGTGTCGTTGCCCGACTTCAGCGCGAGGGATTGCTGCGGACCGAGCCCTATCATCCGATCGAACTGACCGCGAAGGGCAGACGGCTTGCCGCCGACAGCCGCGATCGCCATCGGGCCGTCCTCGACTTCCTGCTGGCCCTGGGTATCGACGAGCGGACGGCTCGCCTTGACGCCGAAGGGATTGAACATCACGTGAGTCCCGCCACTTTGCGGGCATTTGCACGATTCGTCTTGCAGCGCAAGACGTCTCGGGCGTAAGGAGTCTGTGCCATGATCTCAGCGCCTCGAACAACTCGACTCTCTCTCCGCTCCCTCCGAATCGGGGCTGGCGCGACCATCCTTGCGTGTGCCGCGATCCTCGCGGGCTGCGAGGCAGAGAAGACCCGCGATGACATCCGCGTCGATCCGCAGCGCGTCGACCCTGAGCGCTCGGACGAAACCTTGCCTATGCATGGAGTCGAGGCGCCCAAGAAGGGCTGGTTTGACTGAGTAGAGCGGATTCGACTGAGCCGCCCGGGCTTGGGAGTCCGTACCGCCTTCGATCTTGGAGCGAGTCTTCAGTATCGTCCCTCGCTATTTGTAGCATATGCTACAGTAGCGAAGGCTTCCGATTGCCAATGGAGACTCCCATGACTCGCGTGCACGACCTGCGGCGGACAATTCTTCTGATGCTCGTCGCATTCGCATCGGGAGTCGGGCTCTCCGGCTGCGACAAGCCGACGAGCGCACCAGCGCCAACCAGTTCGTCCCAACTCCGCATCGTGACCACCACGCCGATGCTCGGCGACATGGCCCGCCGCATCGGCGGACCGAGCGCTCAGGTGACCAGCCTTCTCGGAGAGGGTGTCGACCCGCACCTCTACAAGCCAACACGCACCGACATCGCGACCTTGCTGGATGCCGACGTCATCGTGACCAACGGCCTCTTTCTCGAAGGACGAATGCAGGAGTCATTCGAGCGGGCGGCAGCCGCGGGACGCATCGTCATCAACGTCGGCGAGGCGCTTCCCGAAGCCGAGTTGCTGCATCCCGCCGGCGCGGAAGCCCACCCAGACCCGCATATCTGGATGGATCCGGAGCTTTGGGCCCGTTGCGGCGATCTGTTCGCCGATCGCCTCAGCCTGCGACTTCCGAGCGAAACGCAAGGCTATCGAGATCGCGCGAAGGCCTTCACGGCTCTGGCGATGGAGCTCCGATCAAACGCTCAGATCGCGATCGATTCGATCCCCAAGGATCGGCGACAGTTGGTAACCGCACACGATGCGTTCGGGTATTTCGGGCGCCGCTTCGGCCTCGAAGTCCACGCGATCCAAGGCATCTCGACCGAGAGTGAAGCGGGCCTCGCCGATCTTGAAAAGCTTGTCTCGTTCCTCGTCGAGAAGCGGATCCCCGCGGTTTTCGTCGAGAGCACCGTTTCTCCACGCACGATCGAGGCACTCGTCGACGGAGCGCGAGCAAAGGGGCACGTCGTCGCAATCGGTGGACAGCTCTACTCGGATTCGATGGGCAAGGCCGGTACCGCCGACGGAACATGGCCGGGCATGATCGCCCACAACGTGGAGACGATCACGAAAGCACTCGGTGGCACCGTCCCCGAGGGCGGCGTCCTGCCGAAGGAGTTGCGTAGTGCCGCACAACGTTGACGTGCAACTTCCTGCGGAGCATTCACGGAAGAGTCCCCTCTCGGTGCACGCGATGACCGTCGCCTATCACCGAAAGCCCGTCCTGTGGGACGTTGAGTACGACGCCCCTGAACACAGTCTCATCGCGATCGTTGGACCCAACGGCGCTGGCAAGAGCACGCTCATGAAGGCGTGCCTCGGCCTTGTGCCGATGGCGGCAGGCCACGTCGCGTTCTGGGGACAGGCGCTTGCGGATGCACGGGGTCGTATCGGATACGTGCCGCAACGGGAAAGCGTCGATTGGGAGTTTCCAGTGTCGGCACTCGATGTCGTCTGCATGGGACGCTATCGGGCCATCGGCTGGTTTCGCGGCGTATCGCGTGAACACCGCGACGCAGCGCTCGCGTGTCTTGATCAGGTCGGCATGGCGCAGTTCCGAGATCGGCAGATCGCGCAGCTCTCCGGCGGTCAGCAGCAGCGGGTGTTCCTCGCGCGAGCGTTGGCCCAGGACGCTGATCTCTACTTCATGGACGAACCGTTTGCGGGAGTCGATGCGGCGACGGAGAAGGCGATCGTCGACGTCCTGCGCATGCTGAAGTCCAAGGGTCGCACTGTCATCTGCGTTCACCACGATCTGCAGACCGTGCCCGAGTACTTCGACGCTGTTCTGATGCTGAACCTGCGGGTTGTCGCGGCGGGACCGGTGGGCGATGTCTTCACCCGCGAGAATCTTCAGAAGACCTACGGCGGAAGGCTGACCTTGCTCGATGCCGCGAGTCACGCCGTAGCCCGCGCCGCCGCCGAGGGACCGAATCCCCGATGAACACGATCGGCGACTTTCTTGATGCGATGCTCCTGCGAGGCGGCCACAACACGGTGCTGGTGGTGATCGGCACTGCGCTCCTGGGTATCGCTGGCGGAGTCGCAGGATCGTTCGCTCTCCTTCGCAAACGCTCGCTCTTCGCCGATGCCCTGGGCCATTCGACGTTGCCCGGTGTGTGCGTTGCGTTTCTCGTCGCCGAACACTTCGGTCACGCGGGGCGCAGTCTCCCGATTCTTCTTGTGGGCGCCGCTTGCGCCGCGATCGTCGCTACAGCGCTCGTGCAGGCAATCCTTCGCTTCACGCGCCTCCACGAGGACGCGGCGATCGGCGTCGTCCTCTCGGTTCTCTTCGGACTCGGGGTGGTGCTCCTGTCGATCATCCAGACGCTTCCGTCTGGAGACGCGGGTGGATTGAAGAGCTTTCTCTTCGGACAAACCGCAGCGATGCAGCAGCGTGACGCGGCGCTCCTTGCCGCGATCGCGTTCGGAACGTCTGTCACCGCGTTCGTCTTTCTCAAGGAACTCGCATTAGTCGCGTTCGACGAAGGTTTCGCCCGATCGAGCGGAGTTTCCGCGGGATTGTTCGATGTCCTACTTCTCCTTCTTGTGGTCGCCGTCACTGTCGCGGGACTCCAGGCGGTCGGACTCATTCTGGTCATCGCGATCCTGATCATTCCACCGGTGGCCGCTCGATTGTGGACCGATCGCTTGCGGAGGTTCGTGCCGTTGGCGGCTCTCTTTGGCGGCATCAGCGGGTGGGTCGGGGCGAGCATCTCGAGTCTCGCGCCCCGACAACCTGCGGGCGCCGTCATCGTCCTCACCGCAGCGAGCATCTTTCTCGTCAGCCTCATCATCGCTCCGCGCGGGGTGCTGCCCGCTGCATGGCGGCGGCTACGACTCGCGTTCCGCATCGCCAACGATCATGTGCTGAAGGCCCTGTTGAGCGGACCGCGTTCAACAGCGCATCTCGCCCGCTCGCTCGGAGGTCGCGTGACGACGACGGCGATGCTGGTGCGATTGTTGGCCGCCCGGGGTTTCCTTCGCGGGGATCGGTCGGGCTGGTCGCTGACCCCGCGTGGCATCGCGGCGGGTGGGGCGATCGCTCGCAATCACCGCTTGTGGGCGGCATATCTCGTCCGCGATGCGGCGCTCGCTCCCGATCATGTTGATCCAAGCGCCGAGGCGATCGAGCACATTCTCAATCCCGAACTCATTCAAGAACTCGAGCGCACGCTCGCCTCGGAAGGTGAGCTCGCGTGATTCCACTCTGGCTCCATGATCTCCTTTCGATCGACCTGCCTCCGCTCCTGGCGGCGGTGCTGTCCTCGGTGGTGTGCGGCGTACTGGGCAACTGGCTTGTCCTCCGCCGCATGAGCCTCATGGGCGACGCCATCAGTCACTCGGTGCTGCCCGGCATCGTCGCGGCGTTTCTTCTCTCTGGAAGCCGCTCGCCCCTGCCGATGTTTCTCGGGGCCCTCATCGCCGGCGGTTGCACTGCGTTCTTCGTCGGCCTCGTCAAACGCCACGCCCGCGTCGACGCCGGTGCGGCAATGGGCGTCGTCTTCGCGAGCATGTTCGCCCTCGGCGTCCTATTGATCGAGCAGGCCTCGGCTCGACAGGTTGATCTCGACCCCGATTGTGTTCTCTATGGCTCGCTCGAGACACTCTTCTGGTTTCCGCCGACGAGCTGGGGCGAACTCTGGCGGTTCTCGACCCTGGAACTGTTGCCGACGCCGATCCTGACGCTGCTGACGGTAACAGCCGTGACGCTGGTAGTGACTCGACTCCTTCGCAAGGAGCTCGCGCTCGCAAGCTTTGACCCGGAGTTGGCGACGTCCCTTGGCTTCCGGGCAAGCTGGATTCATGCGATTCTGATGCTCCTTGTCGCGGCGGCGACGGTCGCAAGCTTCGAAGCCGTCGGATCGATCCTCGTGGTGGCGATGCTCATTTGCCCTGCAGCGACAGCGCGGCTCTGGACTGATCGCTTGCGCATGCAGTTGCGTCTCTCGGTGGTGTTCGCCCTGCTCTCGTCGGTCGGCGGATACGTCGCTGCGGCCACGGCGCCGCGATGGCTGGGAACATCGCACGCACTCAGCGCGGCAGGATCGATCAGCGTGATGTCTGGCGTTCTGCTCACGGCGTCCGCGCTCGCCAGTCCAAGCCATGGCATCGTCGCTCAGTGGATGCGGCGGCGTGCCCTCGCCATTCGCGTCGCTCGCGAGGACATTCTTGCCATCCTCTACCGGCTGACCGAGCGCGGAACAATCGGTGCGGACGAGCGGGCGTTACTAGCACCGGTCGGTGGCGACACGCTTGCCCGAACGAGTTTGCGGGACGCACTTCGCCGTTCTGAAATCACTCGAGAGGGCACTCGCTACCGACTGACGTCTGCGGGTCTCGAACAAGCCAAGGCAATCGTCCGCAGCCACCGGCTGTGGGAAAGCTATCTCGTCGAAGAGGTCGGACTTCCCGCCGATCATGTGCACGCGACGGCGGAGCAGTTGGAACACGTGCGCGAGCGCATGCCGGCACCACCGGAACGATCGAGCGATCCGCACGGTCGGGCGGTGCCGTAAAGGCCACAGGCGACGAGGCGCGTCATCGCGATAGGCGGTACTGCCCAGCTTTCGCGTGACACACGTAGGAGAAACTCGTTGCTCAACTCGAGACGTTGCGTCCCCTGACGGCGAACGAAATTGAATTGGCATGAGGTCTCGCATTTCGCAGAATTGTCCTTGCAGTTTGCGGGGGGGGGGGGGTACCTTGGTCGATGAGAACCTCGAGTTCTGCATCAGATACGAAAGGGAGACCCTCATGAAGTCGATATCGTCGACCATCCTCGCAATCACAGCCGCGGTACTTGCAACGAGTCCGCTTGTCGCTCGAGCGCACGGCGTGAGCCCAACCGGTGGAGTGCCGGGGAAGGCGGAACTTCTCTCGCTGCTGCGCGTGCAACGCGGAATGTTCCCCGCGCTCCAAGCGAGCTACAGAACGGTCTCGCTCGGAGCTTCGGTAGAGTCAGTACCCGAGAGGACCGACGAGTGCATCTCCTTCACGGTCGGCGGCTCCTGCCAATCCGAGCTGCGGATCTTTCAGAGCGCTGCGGATGCAACCGCGAATCCTTCCGGCTGTCGTTCGACGCGTTTCGCGGAGGACGGCGTGGCAGCACTCTTCCTGCGTCTAGACGAGGACTCCGCCGTTCTTGGTCCCAAGGCGGACGTTCGCGGGGGCGTACCGATAGCGTGGTCTTCCGAGTTGCTCTGGACGATGCGGTGGATTCCTGCGGGAGGCTCGGCAGGCACCGCACACCCCGGCGATCTTGAGAGTCTCCTCCTCTCTGAGTTCACGTCGGTGCTCCCGAGTCGGATGATGGTTGACGGCGTGGAGTGCGTCGTGCTCGAGCGCAGAGTGGGTGATGCGCTCATCGAGCGATTCTGGCTTGACGAAGGGGCGGGTTTTCTTCCACGGCTACAACAGGCCTATCAAGCTGACGGCGAAGTCTCCCTTGAGCGACGTGTCTGCAGCTTTGTTGACGCGGGCTCAGGCGCTTGGCTGCCAAACGAGTGCCAGCTCTGGGTCAAGGGGGACGGGATGCTTGTGCCTGCAGACTCCACGCGACGTACGTCGCTCGTCGTCGACGAATCATGGAGCTGGCCGCTGGTTGTGGGAGCTGCCCCGATGTCGAACTTCAGTTCGGTGCAGGATGTTCTTCCCGAAGGATTTCTGCTCGACTGATTCGCGGTTTCTTATGGCGAACCCGCTGCGCTCAGCTTCCAATCAACGGCGTTGGCCCGGTCCGCCCAAAGACGCATGTCGCGCAGTTCATCGACTTGCTTGGTTTCGACGTGTCCGTCGACCATGGCGATGATCGTTCGGTTGCCGTGGCGACTTGCGACCTGTCCGCAGCTCGCCGCGTCCTCGGCGTCGTACGCGCTGGACCACTGCGGTGTGGTGAAGGACGGGCTGCGAACACGGAAGTAGCCTTGCGTGAGTTGCCCTTCCTGCCCTGGCGTCGCATCGATACCGCGGGCTGACGCAAAGACGATCAGCTTCGCGGTGTTGCGAATCTCGCTGAGGCGACTCGCGTAGAACTTGCCATAGGCGTTCTGGTAGGCGGAGTTGAACCCACCTTGGTTCTCGTCGCCGCCGACCCACGTCGTGTTGAGTCCGAGACTCGGGAAGGCGCTCGTCTGATAGAGGTAGTTGGAATAGTCGGACGCTTCCAGTTCCTCGAGCGTCCGCAGGTTCTCGTCGAGGTAGAGGCCGCGGAAATTGAAGCTCAGGTACGGAGCAAGTCGCCACGGATAGCGAGCCGCTGCGACGCCGATGGTCTCGGCCGCGATCGCACGCCCAGCTTCATCGAAGGCCGGCAAACCGTTCTTGTACCCGGGGATCAGCGCGCCATTGTTCTCGGTCGCATAGGAG
>JBBQCR010000187.1:0-6912 GCA_038318935.1 Phycisphaerales bacterium | reverse complement strand
TTCCGTACTCGCCGCCAGCCACGTACAAGCGGCCGTCCATGAGGACTTGCGACGAGAAGTACTCCCGCGTCTTGCCCATCGGCGCCACGCCGGTCCATGTGCCGTTCACGTAGCTGCCGGTCGCATCGGGAGTCAGTCGGTGCCAGACGTCCCCGATTCCGTCGTTCTCGACGGCGTCGCCCAGCACGAGCACGGTGCCATCGGAGAGGAGAATCGCGACACCCGCATTCACGGCCGGAGCGTCGGTCGCGACCGCAGTCCACGTGCCAGCACTCGTCGCGGTCGGCGTCGCGGAAGCGAGAAAGAGGGCGAGCGAGACGAACGATACGCGGGCAAGGGAAGGCGAGAGCATGTGCGACCGAGCGTAGCGAAAGCCAACTTCCCAAACAAGCGCACTCTGCCAAGATGCACGCGTCGCGGTGCGGCGCTCGCCACAACGCGGAAGAATCCTGTCGCAGATCATCGAACGAGATGCACACGATCCGGGCCGCAAGAAGCGATCCAACATCGCACCCCCGGCTCCGACCGAGGCGACCGCAGTTTCGGGACGCGCGCACGTGGTCGCGTTGAACGTCGACGCTTTGGGAGTTGGGTCGATCCGCGGTGACGCCAGGCACAACGAAGAACGAAGCCAGCGAGCGATGGATCAACGAAGCCATCAAAGACACACGCTTTCAGGCCACTTGTGCACTGGACCGCGAGCTTGTGCCGCGGGCTGGAGTCGCAAGCGACCGCCCGCTCGGTTGCATAGTCGGCGTTGGTGATCCTGATCCACCCGGAGTGGTCGGCCTTCCCACGATCGCACCATCTCCCAAATTCGAACCGTCGTTGCACCGAACGGCAATTGCACTCAAGCCGCGCCGTTCCGTACGCCGAGGTTCACTGCAATGGTCGCTACTCCACACTTGCTCCTTGTCGTCGTCGCACTCGCGCTCGCGGCGGTAGTGCCACCGCCCCCGAGCGACCCTGCGACTCCGGTCTCAGGAGCCACAGGTCCCGGAACGCTGCGAGTTGCCCGCACTATCGAGCCCGCTTGGATGGCCGCTGCCGCCGACTACTCCGATGCCCATGCGGGTCGGGCGGTGCTTGTTCTCCACAACGGCGACATCGCGTTCGAACGATACTCCCATGGGTGGACCGCGGAGAAGCCGCATCCGCTCGCGAGCGGGACCAAGAGCTTCAACGGAGTTCTCGCGATGTGCGCCATCGAGGATGGCCTTATCACCTCGCTCGATGAAACGGTTTGCGACACGATCCTTGAGTGGAAGGACGATCCGCGGAAGAAGGACATCACCGTCCGCCACCTGCTCACGCTGTCTTCGGGACTGCAACCGAACCACGCATCGCTCGGATCGCAGGGCGCAGGAATTCGGGACATCAGCGACATCAGGAACGCGAACGACGGGCCGATCGCCAAGCGCATTCGCGCAAAGCTGCAGAACGAACGGCCCGCCGATCGCTTTGCGGCGGCGGTGCGCGTGCCGAGCGAGCAGGATCCCGGCGCCGTGTTTCGATATGGTCCGACGCACTTCTACGCCTTCGGTGAGTTTCTGGAGCGGAAGCTCAAGACCTCCGATCGAGGCGAGCGGAGCTACTGGGAGTACTTGCGGAATCGCGTGCTGCAACCGTGCGGAATCGACATCGGGATCGAGCGGTTTGCCCCCGACGCAGCAAACAAGCCGAACCTGCCAGGTGGCGGACATCTGACGGCACGCGAGTGGAGTCGCTTCGGCGCGATGATCGCTCAAGGCGGCACGATCGACGATTCGAAGGGCTGCGCGACCAAGGTGCTTGCCGAAGAACGCCTCGCGGAGTGTTTCGTTCCCAGCACGAAGAATTCCGCCTACGGGTTGACGTGGTGGCTGCTCACCGGCAACGCCGGTTCGGTTGCCGAGGTCGCCGACGCAGTCGCTGTCACCGCGAAGGGACAACGAGTCGCTGCTCAGACCGCGGCGATTCTTGATCGCGACGGCAAACCGCTTCGCATCGTGATGGCCGCGGGTGCCGGCAAACAGAGGCTCTACGTGCTTCCCGACTTCGATCTGGTCATCGTCCGCTTTGCCGCGATGGGCAAGGACGGCAGTGATTTCGACGATGGTGATTTCCTGCGGACCATGCTCGGATTGACCAAGCCGGACGAGGCCACCGCACCGCCAACGATCCGGCTGCGCTGACGTTGCGCGCCGTCGAACTGGGCCCGGACGGCACTGACAGTCACCTGCTCGAACCGGGTCCCGCTGCATCAGCCTCGCGGCTCGGCATGGGCTGCGTCGAACGTCGTTCGCTATGTTGGTCGGTACGATCTCGCAACGGAGGTCGCGTGGCATCATCAGCAGAGCCAAGGGAGAGGAAGCAAGCGTTGAGCTCGCAGCGCATTGCGGCATGGATCGGAGCATCGATGGCGGCGCTCGCGATAGTCGCATGTGTCGTACCGGCCTGCACTTCGGAGACACACCCGCCGCAGGCTCTCGCAGCGCAATCGATATTCAACGGCGTCGATCTCACCGGGTGGGACGGCGATCCACGATTCTGGCGCGTGGAGGACGGAGCGCTGACTGGCGAGACGACCGCCGCGAATCCCACGGAGCGCAACACATTCCTCATCTACCGGGGCGCCGAGGTCGGCGATTGCGAAGTGCGGTTCGAATACGTGATTCGCTCCGACTGGGCGAACTCGGGATTGCAGTACCGCAGCTTTGAAGTGCCGGTTGCCGCTGGCTCCGGTGATGCCGGCCGCTGGATCATCGGCGGATATCAGGCGGACATCGACATGCCGGTCCAGTACACAGGGATCCTCTACGGCGAACAGGATCGCGGGATCCTGGCGCTCCGCGGCCAACAGGTGGAGATCGAACCTGGCGGCAAGCCCAAAGTGACCGGATCGCTCGGCGACCCCACCGCGCTTGCAAGCCGCATCAACGGCAAGGACGGCTGGAACAGCTACCGCATCAAGGTCTCGGGCAACCATGCCATCCACGAGATCAACGGCGTGATGATGGCTGAGATCATCGATAACGACGCCGTCGTGACCGAACCCGGGTCAAAGGGTGCACGCACGCACGGGCTTCTCGCGTTGCAGCTCCACGCGGGCAAGCCGATGAAGATCCAGTTTCGGAATATCACGCTGCAAACGTTCGAAAAGTGACCGGGAGCCGAATACGTGTGGTGTCGCGTTCGAAACGCGTCCAAGCACCCGGATGCCAAGGCTTCCCGCTGGGTCGCCCGGACCTGCTCCGGCTATCGCCGCCATCGCGGATGCCCGAGAAGTCGCAAATTCACCGATCACTCTTCGGGAATCACTGGAGCATCCCTCCGTCTGCCTCTACACTCTGTTCTGCCGCTGCGACAGAGTCGCAACTGGCGTGCGACTGAGTAGCGACAAACGGGGGGGCAACGGCCGACTCGGTGTTCTCGTCGGCGGCCCCGCCTCCTGACTCCTGACTCCCGACGCCTGACATCCGACATCTGCACAACCACCGGGGTCGTCGGACCCCTTAGTTCGCCACCCTCGCGAAGTGATCCTGCGGGCCGCTTCCGAGCTACGAAGCCCGCCCGAGCTGGTTGACATAGCACCTCCTCGCTTCGTCCAACCGTTCCGTGCCCGAATCGAAACCGCTGACTCCCATGCCCCTCAAGCTCCCCCTCTACCTCGACAGCGCTGCGACCACCCGGACCGATCCTCGGGTTGTCGAAGCCATGCTTCCATACTTCAGCGAGAAGTACGGCAACTCCGCCAGCCGCAACCACAAGTTCGGCTGGGAGGCCGAAGACGCGGTCGAACACGCCCGTGAGCAAGCCGCCTCCCTCATCGGCGCGGACGCCAAGGAAATCATCTGGACATCGGGTGCCACTGAATCCAACAACCTCGCGATCAAGGGCGCCGCCCACATGTACGCGAAGGCACCGGAAGGCCAGCCCAATCGTGGTCACATCATCACCGTCGCTCACGAGCACAAGGCCGTGCTCGACCCGTGCAAGCGACTGCAGCGCGAAGGCTTCGAAGTCACCTTCCTGACCCCGCCACCAGATGGCGTGATCACGCGAGCGATGATCGCAGCGGCGATTCGTCCCGACACCATCCTCGTCTCCGTCATGTGGGCGAACAACGAGATTGGCACGATCAACGAGGTTCCCGAGATCGGTGCACTGTGCCACGAACGCGAGATCCTCTTCCACACCGACGCGACGCAGTGGGTTGGCAAGATGCCGACGGACGTCAACCGTGACAACATCGATCTGATGTCCTGGTCCGGTCACAAGATCTACGGACCCAAGGGAGTCGGCGCCTTGTACGTGCGACGCCGCAAGCCGCGCGTGCGACTCGAAGCGATTCTCGACGGCGGCGGCCACGAGCGAGGTATGCGGAGCGGAACTCTGAACGTTCCAGGCATTGTCGGCTTCGGCATGGCCTGCGAAATTTGCAAGAACGAGATGGACGGCGATCGTGAACGTCTCTTCCGCCTTCGCCGACTGCTGGAGACCGAACTCTCCGCTCGACTGGAAGAAGTGCACATCAACGGCCAGTTCGAGCGACGCCTGCCGCACATGACCAACATGAGCTTCGGCTTCGTCGAGGGCGAAAGCCTTCTGATGGGTATCAAGGACATCGCCTGTTCGTCTGGCTCAGCGTGCACCAGCGCGAGTCTCGAACCGTCGTACGTGCTGAAGTCGCTCGGCATCGGCGACGAACTCGCCCACTCGTCGCTGCGCCTCTCACTCGGACGCTGGACCACCGACGAGGAAGTTCGCTACGCGATCGATGCGATCGTCAAGGCAGTCAACCACCTCCGCACCCTCAGCCCGCTCTGGGATCTCTTCAAGGAAGGCGTCGACATTTCGAAGATCCAGTGGCAGACGCACTGATCCGCTCGCTCCATGTCGATACACACGCCCGCACCCGCACCCGCACCCGCACCCGCACCCGCACCCCCACCTGCACCCGGTTACCACCATGGCATACTCCGAAAAAGTCATTGACCACTATCAGGCTCCTCGCAACGTCGGCTCGTTCGGCACCTCCAAGGACGTCGCCGCCCGCAAGGACATCGGCGTCGGCATCGTGGGCGCTCCCGAATGCGGTGACGTGATGCAACTCCACATCAAGGTGAACGACAGTGGCGTCATCGAAGACGCCAAGTTCAAGTGCTTTGGCTGCGGTTCGGCGATCGCGTCCAGTTCGCTGGCCACCGAGTGGATCAAAGGCAAGACCCTCGACGAGGCGATGACGATCAAGAACACCCAGATCGTCGAGGAACTTAGCCTTCCGCCAGTCAAGATCCACTGTTCGGTACTCGCCGAGGATTCGATCCGAACCGCGATCGCCGATTACAAGAAGAAGAACGGTCTGGTCGCCGACAATCACGCGACCTCCGCGTCGCACTGACTTCCAATCTCCTCTCCACAAGGTTCGCGCCACATGCCAGTCATCGTCACAGAGACCGCCGCTCGCGAGATTGACTCGATCATTCAGCAGCAGGGACTCGATTCCGCCATCGTCAAGCTCCGTGTCGGCGTGAAGGGCGGAGGTTGCAGCGGGTTCTCCTACCTGTTGGATCTCACCGAAGTCCAGAAGGACACCGACGAGATCTGGGAGTATCCGTTCCGGCGGAACGGCACCAAGTTCGAGCGCCTGGAAGCATCGGCCGAATCCGGGAATTCCGGCGCGGTCGCTGTCGCCGAGAGCGACACTTTCACGCTTCGCGTGGTGTGCGATCCGAAGTCTTACCTCTACCTGAACGGCACCACGATCGACTTCAAGGAGTCGATCATGGGTCGCGGGTTCGTCTTTGAGAATCCCAACGCGACATCGACCTGCGGCTGCGGTTCGAGCTTCGCCGGCTGATCGCGGGACACAATCATGCACGACGGCGGTGCGATTCCTTTCGGATTCGCGCCGCCGTTGTTCGTTTACCGACTGCGCAGCGCTAACACCAATCGCTCCGCCTCGCGCTCAAGATCATTCTCCGCGACGCCGTCACGGACGAGAATCTCCAGGATCGCACGACGCAGAACTCCTCCGGCGGTGCGAGCGAGTCCCGCCGCTCGTTTCGGATCGATTCCCAACTCTTCCGCGATGGTCGCGTAGGCGACTCCTGCGCCATGATGCCGCAGAAACAGTTCCCAGTGCGTGTGCCAGCCGCAGGCGTCGCAGATCTCGCCGGCTCGCCCGCACGCGCGACGCACGACTTCACGCGCCCATGAGGACTCGAAGCTTTCGACGGCACCAGGCTCCGGAGTGGGCGTCTCGTTCTCATCATCGAGCACAAGACCGGCGTGTCGTCGCTTCGATCGCGATTCCTCGTGCAGAAAGAAGAGGAAGCCGTTGGAGAGCCAGCGTCGAAGCGGCAGTTCGCTTGCGAGCCAGCGATCAAAGAAGTCGCTGCGGCCGAGACGGCTGGCGAAGAAGCCGTTGACGAGATCGCGGGCTTCGCCGAGCGATCGAAAGCTCGACCCGCGCACGTACGCCTCCAGAGCCGGAGCGTAGATCTCCATCACGAAGGCGTTCGCCTGCAATCGGCCCTCGTCGCCCGCTGCGACCTGAGTCACCAGCCAATCCCGACGCGTCGCCGGAAACGCACCCTCGGCTGGCAATTCGTAGTTCTTGGCGGACCCCGCGTTCGACATCGATGACGTTTATAGCAGTTGACGATCGAGCCTCCAAACTAGCTCGCATCGGTCGGACGCCAACGGCCTGTTGCACAGGTGTGACGCGCGGAGCCGGAGAACGACGGTAGGTTTGTCGAAGAAGAAACCGACCCGTTTCGGAGGACCTTTCGATGACGCGACGACCGCTCCCTCTCCCATGTCCGGCCCTCAATTCGGCCCTGCACTTGGCAGTCCGCCTGATCCTGACCCTGCTTATGCCGGCGATCGCCGCCGCCGACGTGCACGGACAATCCGTCGCCCCGTCGC
>JBBQCR010000186.1:0-6941 GCA_038318935.1 Phycisphaerales bacterium | reverse complement strand
CGATCGTCACGTTCGTCGATACCCCGGGTGCGTATCCGGGGGTGGGAAGCGAGCAGCGAGGGCAAGCTCAGGCGATCGCTGAGAACCTCTTTGAGATGAGCCGCCTTCGGACTCCGATCGTCAGCGTCGTGATCGGCGAAGGCGGATCTGGTGGAGCACTGGGCATCGGCGTCGCGGATCGTGTCGCGATGCTGGAACACGCTTGGTACTCCGTCATCAGTCCGGAAGGCTGCGCAGCGATCCTCTGGAAGGAAGCCAACGAGAACACCAACAACCGGGCCGCGGAGGCCTTGGCGCTGACCGCGCGACGGAATCTTGAGAATGGGCTGATCGACGAAGTCATCGCAGAGCCGGTCGGTGGCGCGCACCGCGATCCTCGTGCGACCGCAGAGCGGCTCCAAGCCTGGATTCTCGATCGACTTCGCGAGTTGTCCCGAATCAACCCCGAAACGCTGGTGCGACAGCGCTACGAGAAGTTCCGGGCCATGGGGTCGTTCAGTCGGAAGCTGACGCCAGGTTGAGCACGAGGTCGTGCCGGAATTGACCATTTCGCGGCACGAAGCCGCCGCGCTGTCGTATGTCCGCGACAGAACGAGCGCTTTTTGACGTATCGGCCACGATCGGCTATTCTCCGCCACCTTTTGTATCGCTTATGAGGAGCTTGCGCGCCAGCCCGTTGGGGGCTGCGACGACCTCCCGCGAGAGATGGGTGAGAGGGCGATTCCATTGGCCAAGAGCCCCTCCAGCACGAAGTCGCCGACGAGCAAGCCCCCGGCCAAAGAGCAGGGCAAGGTTCAGGGCAAGCCGCAGAGTAAGGTTGTGGGGAAGGCCCCCGGAAAGCCAGTCGCGAAGCCTCTTCCGAAGGCCGGCGCGAAGGTGTCCACCAAGCCCGCTCCGAAGGCCGCAGCAAGCCCCAGTTCAAAGTCTGGCGGCAAGGCTCCGCCGAAGCCCATCGCGAAGCCAGCGCTGAAACCAGTAGCAAAGCCAACGCTCAAGCCAACCCCGAAGCCAACCCCGAAGCCAGCCGCGAAGCCAACCCCGAAGCCGGCCCCGAAGCCAACTCTCAAGCCGGCCACCAAATCCGCGGTGCCGACGAAGGGACCGTCCAAGCCGGCAGCCGAGTCCAAGGCCACTCCGCAAAGTGGCACCAAGGGCGGCTCGCCGTCCGGCATTCAGTCGGGCAAGTCATCGGTCGGGAAGCCTGATCCAATCGTCAGCAAGAACGGACTCGCCAAGGGAGCGATCAAGATCGATCCCAAGGCTGAGGCCAAGGCCGCGAAGCTGGCTGAGAAATTGGCTGAGAAATTGGCAGCCGCAGCACAGAAGGCCCAGGCGGCGAGCGAGCGGAAAGCCAAGTCGGCCTCTGGCAAGAAGAAGGGCCCCATCGATCTAGCGACCGCGAAGTCGGTGGCGGCCGTCGCCGCTGCGTCGCAAGCCGACAGCTCTGGCTACGTCGTCATCAATGGTCGTCGCGTGCGGATGATCTCGACCAAGGGTCTGCCCGCGCCGAAGAAGCCCAAGGCGATCGCCGAGAAGGAGATCGAGAAGCCAGAAGTCCTCGTTGCGGGCATCAAGACCAAGCTCGTGAAGAAGGAACTCGACGAATACAAGGCCTTGCTTCTGCACAAGCGTCGGCAACTCGTCGGGATGCTCTCCGGCATGGAGGACGAGGCGCTTCGCTCCAACGGCGGCAATCTCTCCACGATGCCGTTGCACATGGCGGACATCGGAACAGACACGTTCGATCAGGACTTCACGCTTGGAATGGCCGAAACGGAGCGAGAGCTGCTCAACGAGATCGACGCGGCTCTGGTTCGCATCGAGAACAAGAGCTATGGCGTCTGCCAACTCACCGGAAAGCCGATTCCCAAGACGCGTCTGGAAGCGAAGCCTTGGGCGAAGTACACCGTTGAAGCTGCGAAGATCATCGAGCGCAGCGTTCCCGCCAATCGCTGAGCAGCGTGTCGCGTCCACCCACGTTGTGCGTCAATGTCGCAGAGGAACTCGCTGTGAGGCGCGCTCAGCGGAGTGAGTCATGACCGAGCCGGCATTGGAGTCCAACTCAGATTCGGCTGGCGATCAGGCCTTTCACGCGGCAGGTCGTTCACCGGTCGCGTGGACAACGCTGCTCGTGGTGCTCGGCGCCGGACTCACGTTGGATCTCTGGTCGAAGGCGTGGGCGTTCCGCAACGTCGCGAAGCAACCGGTCGAACTGTTGTATCAAGAGGTCGCCGGCAACCCCGGCTATCGATTGCCTTGGCATGATGGCGTTCGGGCGCTCGGTTGGGATCTGCTCGACTTCCGGCTCGTCCTCAATCACGGCGCAGTCTTCGGAGTGGGACAGAACCGGCAACGTCTGTTCATCGGCTTCACGCTGATTGCACTCGTTGTTGCGATCCTCTTCTTCGCGAAGTGGACACGCAGCAAGGCTCGGCTCGCGCACGTTGCCATCGCGATGATCATGGCGGGTGGGCTGGGCAATCTCTACGATCGGGTGCGCTTCGGTGCGGTACGCGACTTCCTGCACATGTTTCCGCGGTGGGAGCTGCCCCTCGGCTGGCGCTGGCCCGGCAACGCCACAACCGAAGTCTTTCCGTGGGTCTTCAACGTCGCAGACATGCTGCTGCTCGCCGGGATGGGGCTGTTCATGATCTACGCCTACCGCCGCGATCGCGAAGAGCGATCGATCCAACTCGCCTCTGCCGCGACGGCTCCCACGACGCCTCCGTCATCCGACACGGTCGCTGGCCAGTAACGCGATCCCGTCCTCAAGCGAGATGAGGTGCTCGCCGCGGATCGGATTCGGTAGCGACTCGAACGATGTCGCCATCGCCTCGGTGAACGGGCCGACCGCTGTGCGGCGCAACGTCGCGCAATGTCCACCAGTCCCCAGGGCTCCGCCGATATCACGAGCGAGTGAACGGATGTAGGTGCCCTTGCCACAGCGCACGTCGATATCGAGGCACGGCCAAGCGTACGAGACGACATCGATCGAGTCGATGCGAACGGGTCGCGCGGGAAGGTCGGGCGCCTCACCAGCTCGCGCGAGCGCGTACGCACGACGCCCTTGCACCTTCATCGCACTGAAGGACGGCGGCTTCTGCTGGATCACGCCGACGAATCCCTGCACTGCGTCGCGAACGGTCTGCTCGGTCGGAGCAGCGGCGACCGTGACCTCTGTACGTTCGCCTTCCCGATCATCGGTGGTGGTGAAGGCGGTGAGGTCGATGATGGTCCGGTATCGCTTGTCGGTCGCCATCAGTCGCTCGATCGACTTTGTTGCCGGACCAAGTGCGAGCACCAAGACGCCGGTTGCGAGCGGGTCAAGCGTCCCCGCATGACCGGTGCGGACTCCGGCCGAGAGTCGTCGAACCCGAGCAACGACGCCGAAGGAGGTGATGCCTTCCGGCTTGTCGACGACCAAGAGACCACAGAGCGGACCAGAAGGTCCTCCATGCTGCTTGTCGGTCTCCTGCATCCGGGTACACTACGACGTTCGCCGGACAGGTGTCCGAGTGGCTGAAGGAGCAGCATTGGAAATGCTGTATACGGCTAACGCTGTATCGTGGGTTCGAATCCCTCCCTGTCCGCTAGCTCCGGCGCGGAGTTCCTTTGCGACCACGCTTGACGGTGCATGACGGTGCATGACGGCGTACGAGAAATTTCGGCGAGCTCTCTCTGACGGTGCGGAACGACGGAACTCGGAATGACTGTGGCCAAAGGTGATGGCCAGACAGGAACAACGGGCTGTAGCGCAGTTTGGTAGCGCGCTTGACTGGGGGTCAAGAGGTCGTGGGTTCAAATCCCGCTAGCCCGATTTGGCCGGCCGTGAGGCCGGCCAAATCTCTTTTTGGGCGATCCGCAGCGCTCACCAGATCCACCTTTTTCCGTGGGCGCTACTCTGGCGGCCGTTGTGGCGTCGCCTGCCACGGCAGAACCGCGGGCCAATCCTGTTTCCACGTGTCGGGCTCCCCGCCGTCTTTGAAGGCGATCTGCACCGGCATCGCTGCGAGTCGATCGTACATCCGCGCTTCGGCGCGAATCGGCCACCAGTCGTACAGGAAGATCTCCAGCGGTCGCCACATCGCGACCCAGCCGCAGATCACCAGGCCCTCCTTCATCAGTACACCCAGCCGCTGACCTTCCAGAATCGTCGCGAAGAAGTCGGCGAGGAGCAGCACCAATGCGAGAAACACGAGGCCGACCAAGAGGCTGGTGCGCCCGATTCGCATCAACTGGCGCAGACGTCTCCTCGCGGCCGCTCCGCGCAGCCTGAAGAAATCGTGGACGGCATCACGCAGAAGCGCGCTTTCGTCGCCGGGGCCCGGATGCCGCCCCAAGTTCACCAAGAGCGCGAGCTTCGCTCCGCTCGGTGCCTCGCTTGCCCAGCCGACGATGAACTCCTCGACATTCGGATCCAGATCCTGCTCACGGAAGGGCGAGGCATCCATTGCATTGAAAAGTTGCTTGAGGCCGGTGACGCGGAGTTCTATCAACGCGCTTGTCGAGGGCACGGAATCGCCCGCTGATCGCTGTGAGTTCGGCACGGTGGATTCCTTCGAGTCGAGCGCGGTCAGTGCACGCACCGCTTTCCAAGATGCGTGGATTGTCTCGTTTCCGCATCGTCATCGCGGCGACTTTGCGGCAGAGCTTCGAACAATTTCGTATGACGAACTTCGTGATTCCGACGAGAATCCCCGCATGAGCTGGCGCACCCTGATCGTGACACTCGTGTCGATGTTCGTCGCTGAGGCTGCCCTTGCCGAGCATCCGCCGCTGACGCTCTGGTATCCGCAACCGTCGACGCGATGGACCGACGCCCTGCCAATCGGAAACGGCCGTCTCGGTGCGATGGTCTTTGGAGGAGTGAAGGACGAGCGATTGGCGCTCAACGAAGACACGCTGTGGTCCGGTGGACCGAAGGACTGGAACAACCCGGACGCGATCAAGTGGCTGCCGCAGGTCCGTGCGGCGCTGTTCGCGGGGGACTTCGCGAAGGCCGACGAATTGGCCAAGCACATGCAGGGCCCGTACACCCAGTCCTATCAGCCGCTCGGCGATCTCAACATCGCGTTTCCGGGTATCGAAGCGGCAGAGGCGTTCGAGCGATCATTGGATATCGACAGCGCGGTGGCTGGCGTGACGTTCCGCAGCAATGGTGTGACGTACCGAAGAGAGTCGTTCGCGAGTTTTCCGGATGGCGTCATCGTGGTCTCGGTCACCGCGGACAAGCCGGGATCGGTGACGCTCGTCGCGTCGCTCGACAGCCAGCTTCGCCACACCAACACCGTCGCCGGCGATGCGACGATCGCGATGCGTGGGCTCGTTCCGACGCACGTCGAGCCCAACTATCGGGGCAAGGAGCCGGCGATCGTCTACGACGAGGCCGCCAGCATGCGATTCTCCGTCCTGCTTGGGGCACGTGCCGTTGGCGGGGTCGTGACAACCGCCGCGGACGGTTCATTGCATGTCGACGACGCGGACGCGGTGATGCTGATCCTCGCCGCGGACACCAGCTTCAACGGCTACGACAAGCAACCTGGTCCGCAGGGGCTCGACCCCGACGTCGGCGCCAAGCGAGATCTCGCGGCGGCACTGGAGCGGTCAATCGAGTCCTTGCGCGAGCGACACGTCGCGGATCACCAAGCGCTCTTCCGACGTGTGGCGCTAGACCTTGGTGCGGCACCGCAGGATCTTCCGACCGATCAGCGCGTCCTCGCCTATCGCGAGCGCGACGATCCGGCGATGGTGGCGCTGATCTTTCAGTATGGACGCTATCTCCTCATCGCCAGCTCGCGCGAGGGTTCGCAACCAGCGAATCTGCAGGGAATCTGGAACGACTCCATGCGTCCGCCGTGGTCGAGCAACTACACCACGAACATCAACAGTCAGATGAACTACTGGCCGGCGGAGGTAGCGAATCTCGGCGAGTGTCACGCCCCGATGATCGAGTTCATTCGCGGTCTGGCGACCAACGGCGCGGTGACAGCGAAGACCAACTACGGAACTCGCGGCTGGTGCGCACACCACAACAGCGACCTCTGGCGGCAGTCGGCGCCGGTGGGAGATTTCGGCGAAGGTGATCCGCGCTGGGCCAACTTCGCGCTCGGTGGAATCTGGCACTGCATGGATCTCTGGGAGCACTTCGCGTTCTCCCAAGATGTCGCGTATCTCCGGAACACCGCATATCCGATGATGCGCGGGGCAGCGGAGTTCGCGCTTGATTGGCTGATACCCGATCCCTCCGGCAATGGTCAGCTCGTCACCGCACCCTCCTACTCGACCGAGAACAGCTTCTTCGACGAGCAAGGTCGTGTCTGCGTCGGGAGTGTCGCCACAACGCAGGACATCGCGCTCATTTGGGATCTCCTCACCAACTGCATCGAAGCCAGCGAAGTTCTTTCCATCGATCCCGAGTTTCGAGCGAAGTTGCGGAACGTACGAGCGAAGCTTCCGCCGTACGCGATCGGCGCGCGCGGGCAGTTGCAGGAATGGTCACGAGATTTCGGCGAGCCCGAGCCGAATCAGCGACACCTCTCGCATCTCATCGGACTCTTCCCAGGCAAGCAGATCACACCGGAGGGCTCGCCGGAGCTCGCCAAAGCTATTCGCACAACGCTCGATCTCCGGGGTGACGACAGCACCGGATGGTCCATGGCGTGGAAGGTCAATCTCTGGGCTCGGCTCAAGGATGGCGATCGGGCCCGCACGCTGATCGGATATCTCCTCAGGCTCACTGGCTCGGACAAGAGCGAGCACAACGGTGGAGGCATCTATCCGAACCTCTTCGATGCTCATCCTCCCTTCCAGATCGATGGCAACTTTGGCGTGACCGCCGGCATCGCCGAGATGCTCGTGCAATCACATCGACGCGCCGCTGACGGCCGCTATGTCATCGACTTGCTGCCGGCGTTGCCGAAGGCGTGGGCCAAGGGAAGTGT
>JBBQCR010000185.1:0-6947 GCA_038318935.1 Phycisphaerales bacterium | reverse complement strand
CCCCGTGCTGAACACGTGGACCCCTACACCTTTCCCCGGTGGAGTTGTGAGCGACGCGAACTCCGAGATGCTTCCCGATGGGCGCGTACTGCAGGCCCTCGTTGAGGGGAATCTTCGCAAGACCCGCATCTACGACCCGGTGTCGAACACCTTCGTCGACGGACCTCAGTGTGTTGGAATCCACAACGAATCGGTATGGATGAAGCTTCCGGACGACAGCGTTCTTTTCGTCGACCGCGGCAGCACTGCATCCGAGCGATACCGGCCCGGCGCCAACGCCTGGAAGCCCGACGCCACCGTTCCTGTCGAGCTCTACGATCCGTGGGGACTGGAGACCGGTGCCGCGCTACTGCTCCCCGACGGTCGCGCTTTCTTCCTGGGCTCACCGAACACCAGCGCGTACTACCAACCGAGCGGGACCTCCGCGCCTGGGACATGGAAGGCGGGTCCCGCGCCGCCAAGCGGAAGCGGAGCACCTGATGCCCCCATGGCCATGCTGGTGAATGGCAGCATCCTCTGCGCTCTGTCACCCGCCCCGACACCCGCGGACCACTTTCCGAAACCCACCACGTTCTACGAGTTCGACTACCAGACGAACGTCTATCAAGCCATTGCGGCGCCCGGTGGTGGTGGTTCGATTGATGATCCCTCCTACACGTTCTGCTTCTTGGCGCTCCCTGATGGAAGCGTCTTCTGCACACATCAGGCGTCGGCGACTTACTACGTCTACACGCCCCAAGGCCGACCACTCGCGTCCGGTCGTCCCGCGATCACGAGCGTCGTAGAGCAACCAGACTCGACATACCTCCTCACGGGAACCGGATTCAACGGTATTTCCCAAGGAGCCTCGTACGGCGATGACTGGCAGATGAACACCAACTACCCGATCGTGCGCTTGGCCTCCACGAGCGGACCAGACGTCTTCTACTCTCGAACCTACGGATGGAACAGCACGGGCGTCGCGACCGGTCGTGCAACCACCACGACCAGCATGGCGCTGCCGTCGTCGATCGCATCGGGTTCGTACACGCTCGTCGTCGTCGCCAACGGCATCGCGTCCGATCCCGTTGCCTTCCACGTGGGCAGCGGCCCCTGCGCCGCGGACCTTGATGCGGATGGCACAGTGGGCGCTGCCGATCTCAGTGTCTTGCTCGGGCAGTGGAATACCGTCGGCGAAGCCGATCTCGACGCCAGCGGAGTCGTGGACGCGGCCGACCTCGCGCAGTTGTTGGCGGGATGGGGTCGCTGTCCGTAGTGCGTCCGCGTTGAGGGCATGCATCCCGTTCTGATTTCCGCCCTCATTCCGCAATGGACTCGGAAGTCACTGATCTCTCCGTTGGCAGCGGGTGTGAGCGGGCCCGAGCAGCCTGTGGCGAGACCGCTGGCGTGGAGCGATCCACTTTGAGGCTGCCCTCGACCCGCACGTTGCTCCACTCGGAGTCCTACCCTCACTTTGCGGAAGGGACCGCTTCGCCGACAGCACGCCCGGGTACAACCTGAGCACACTCCCGCCGGTCACTCCCCATGAGCCCGATCCTTCGATCTCTTTCGCTCGCTTCGCTCGTCGTTGCCCTTGGTCGTGGGATCATGTCACCGGCGAACGCCCCTTCTACTGAAGGAAAGGTCGCAAGCTCCGCCGCGGCAGCGGATGCATTAACGGCGACTGCGTCCGCCCCTGCGTCGGATCGACCTTCGGCTCCGACCTTCCGAGGTCAGGATCGATTTGATGAGCCGCGCACACTTGCGGAACTCCGCGAACTTGCATGCGAAGTCGTCGAAGTTGTTGAACGCGTCCGCCCTTCGGTGGTGCTTCTGCGCGTCGATGTCGGTCGCGGCGGCATCTCGTCCGGAACGGCAGTCATCATTGGAAAGGATGGACTGCTGGCGACCTGCGGTCATCTCGGCAGGACTCCCGGCCGCGACGTGACAGCAGTCCTCGCGGACGGAACCGAACTTCGCGGTCGGACGCTGGGACAGTTCCTCGACGGCGACGTTGACTGCGGCTTGGTGCAACTCGATGTCGGAGAGCGAGAGCTTCCCGTCGCTGATCTCGGTACGACGTCCGGACTCTCGCCGGGCGACTGGCTGATTGCGTTGGGATACACGCATGGGTTGACGGACACACATCGCCCGGCTTTGGTGCGGGTGGGTCGCGTGCTGAACGTGAAGGAAACTGGCCTGTTCTTGGATGCACCGATCGACGCGGGTGATTCGGGCGGCCCGAGCTTCAACTTGAAGGGCGAAGTAGTTGGCTTGAATGCCCGCTGCGGACGCGAGAGCTGGAAGAACCTCGCTACGCCCATCGATCGGCTCGTAGAGCGCATCGATGTGCTTCGCGAACAACGCGAACCCTCCGAAGAAGATGTGGAGGCCCAGTCGGTTTCACCTCCGCCGGTGCAGCACGTTTCGCGATTCCCATCCGACAGCGGCGACGAGGACAAGCTTGCGGTCGAACGTGCTGTACCGTTGAAGTCGGTCGTGTCTGGCGCGGAGGCCGCGATGGTCCGCGTCTACAGCGGGCGCGTTCCTGTGGCGTTCGGTGTGGTGATCGATGGCCGCGGACTGGCGGTGACCAAGGCGTCGCAACTCAAGCCGGACGCTCAGTTCACCGTGGAGACGTCAACACACATGTTCTACGCCGCACGCGAAGTGGCGCGTGATGAGACGACAGACGTCGCGCTGCTGCGCTTCGACTTCGGATTCGGACGCCAGCGAGCGGCCTCGCTCGAACGCTTGAAGACGATCCAATGGGACGCGGAGGCGCCGATCTTGCCCGGTGCGGTCCTGCTCACTCCCCGCGGCTTCGACGTCGGGCCCGCGCTCGGCTTCGCAGCGATCGAGCGCAGAGAAAGCGAACCGGACGCGATGGACGGGCCATTCCTTGGCGTGCAGACGCGCCGCGCCACCCGCGCGGAGTGCGAGCGGGCGGAAGTCGATCGCGCTGTGACCGTTGTTCGTGTCGTACCAGGCGCGGCCGCCGAGGGCGCTGGACTGACGCCCGGAGATATCGTCACGTCATTCAACGGGACCGAGCTCGACTCGCCGGATCAACTTCGGCGCCTCATCCGTGGACTGCACGTGGGCGACCAGATTCGGCTGGAGACGATCGGCACGAACGGTGCCGCCGCGCGTGAGATTACGCTTGGACGGCGCGGCGATGCCCGTGACACGCGCCGTGGCAACACCGCGACGCCGATCTCGCAACGTTCGAGCGGGTTCGGATCGCTACTCGCCCACGACACAGTGACGGAGCCAGAGGAGATGGGAAGCCCCGTTGTCGACCTCGACGGTCGCGTGGTCGGCATGAACATCGCCCGCTTTGATCGCACGGCGACGCACGCCATCGGCGCAGATCGCATGATCGAGACGTGCCGCGGCCTTCTCGAGAAGTACCAACAGTCGGTGGCATCGCCCGTCAAGTGACAGTTTGTCACCGCGCCGCCACTCGTCTCGGTGTGCGGGTGTCCGCACGCGAAGTTCGCAGAGCGCGTTGATCCTCATCACACTTCGACCGCTTCGAACACAATCCGATCTTCGACATGTCGGGCGAAGAAGGCCTCGATCTTTCCAATCTCGGTGACCCGCGAGACGAACGCAGCGGCTCGAACAAGATCCGCACGCTGCACCAACTCAAGGCGGCGTTCGCGAAGTTCAAGCCGTGTGCCGTAGAACGCGCAGTTCTGATGGGCGATCAGAACGATGCGCTGCAGCCCATGCACTTCGACGAGGAATTTCAGCTCGTCGACCACCCCTTGTTCCTCGAGATGTGCTTGCGGGTGTCCCGCGAGGCAGGCGGGTCCGCCCGGAAGTGCGACGCGGTCGTAGCGCGGCAAGCCGAGTCCGTTCTGAAGAAAGTCATCGAAGTGCTCGCCGATGCGGCCGTCCGAGCAGTAGATCGCCGCGGCCCTGATGCGGGCCCGGTCGTAGGGCAGACGGCTTTCATACGCGGCGGTGTTCGCACTGGCCACAGCGATTGATTCCATTGGGTCAGTGTACGGGAGCGCACGGAATCGGTAACGATCTCAAGGACGGTGTCCACGCGACAGCCATGGCGATGAAATTCGGGCGATTCATACGACGCAAATCCCCGGTGCGCTCGCGATCGTTCATGCACGGTGCGGGCAGTTGGAACGAGGCGATGAACGCCTCGTGCACCGACTGCATCTGCGTTGAGTCCGACGGACTGCCGCGGACGCGCGGACGAACTCTGTCCAGTCTGCCCGGCGCACTGGGGTGGAACTCGTGCGTGGATTCTCCGCTGGAGGCGCTCGTCCACTTCGACGCGAAGTCTTCGTCCCACGCGTACTCAAAATGTGGGTGTCCAAAATCAGCCGCGCGCCAAACTCACCCAACTCTGCGGACGAGGCTGGACTTCTGCTGGTTTCGTCGTAGCGGTGCTGCTCACGGCACGAATCGTCCGTCATGACTTCGTTATAGTTCTGTGACACAGATTTTGACGAGGAGCCGTATGCAGCACGTACATATGAGTCGGGAACCTGATGGAATGCCAGTCGTGCTACCTACCAGTCAGTGGGGATCGTCTCCGCCGCATCGGGCGACATCAGGGATGCAAGCGATCTTTGCAGCAAGCCTTGTTGCGATTGGGCTCTTCGTCGGCGTATGTCTTTCCTCTCCGGCCTCGGCCGACGAGGTCTGGCGCGCGGGCAGCGTGCTGACGATAGAGAGGTCTGTAACGGTGTCGACCTCACTGACGATCGAATCAGGGGTCACCGCCTACTTCGCCGCGTCCACCGGGATCGTGGTCGAATCGGGCGCGACGCTGACGGTGGTCGGGACTTCGAGCGAGCCCGTTCGCTTGCTGCGGCTTGATCACGATGCGGCGTGGTCCGGAATCAGGTTCGTGAGTGGATCGAGCGGTATCCTCAGGCACGCGGAGATCTTCGGCGCTTCCTCGACAACGGTCTTTATCGAGGGAGCGTCGCCTCTGATCGAGCACTGCCGCCTTGGGCACGCCGACGGCTCCGACGGAGTGCCTGGACACTTCGCCATCATCATCACCGGAGCGGGTGCGTCGCCCACGATTCGGCATTGCATGATCGAATCGCTTCACGGCTACTCGCGTCCAGCTGCGAACAACGGTGTTGCCGGCAGCAACGGACCGAACGGTGCGAACGGCACGATCTTTTCGAAAAACGGCAAGCCCGGCGAACTTGGGACGAACGGAACTGCTGGGGCGAACGGAGTAGCGGGTGGCCAAGCCATGGCGATTGTCGTTCAAGATGGTGCTGGCGCTACGATCGAATCAAACATCATTCGGTGGATCGTGGGTGGCGATGGTGGAGCGGGTGGCCATGGCGGCGATGCAGGCGACGGCGGCGCTGGTGGCGGTGGGTTCGACTCCAACTTCGCCGGAGACGGCGGACTCGGAGGCAACGCAGGACTGCCCGGCAGCGGCGGCTTTGGCGGACTTGGTGGTGCGGCGATTGGCATCCTCGTCTCTGAGCTCGCAAGCAGCGACCTCGTCATTGCTGGAAACGCGACGTACGCGGTGACGGCAGGGCGCGGCGGTGGCAGCGGAGCAGGCGGCGCTGGCGGAAGCGGCGGCGCGGGCGGGGCTGGTGGAAGCAGTTCGTTCGGCTTTGGTGGCGACGGTGGCATCGGAGGCGAGGGCACTTCTGGCGGCAATGGCGGCGCGGCCGGGAGCGCTGGCTTGACGCGAGCGATCGGCGTGCAGTTCCCCGGGGCTGCAAGCACTGTGTCAGTCGTCAACAACTCACTCGCGACGATTGTCGGGCCGTCTCCAGCGGCGGGCGGGGCTGGCGGCGCGGCCGGGCCCGGCGGCGCCGGCGGACCTGGCGGCGAGGGCGGATTTGGAGCGGACGGTGTCGATGGCGCTGAAGGAAGCAGCGGGGTCGCGGGAATCTCGTCTGAACCGGGCCCTACGCCGACAGTGATCGGCGTCTCCGCGTTCGGCGCGGGGCTCATTGTCGAAACCCACAACCACGCTGCGAATCTTGATCCAGACGGGTTGTTCGATGCTGGCGCCGTCGCGCAGTTCCGCGCAGAGGGCGGGGCGGCGATGAACGTGAGTCACTCCTGCTTCACCGGTCACTCCGTCACTGCGATTGGAGCAGTCGTCCTCCAGCAAGCCGTGCTCGACAGCGATCCGCTCATGGTCGCTGTGCCGTTTGCAATCCCATCACTGAGCGACTGCTGCGTATGGGAGGACGGGCAAACCGGTTGTTCGAGCGCGATCTGTGAGGCGACGGTCTGCGGCAAGGATCCGACGTGCTGTGCGTCACAGTGGGACGCGTATTGCGCGGCGCTGGCCGAGGAGCTCTGTCCGAGCGTATGTGACCCGTTCGCTAGCGCTGACCTCCGCCTCGACACGGCCTCGCCAGCAATTGACCTGGCTAACAACGCGATGGTTCCGGCGCTCCTCAGGACCGATCTCGCGGGGGCTCCCCGGATCACCGACGGCGACGGCAACGGTCAGGCGGTCGTTGACGCCGGAGCATATGAGTCTCCAGCGATTACTTGCGGCGCCGACCTCACCTGCGATGGCACTGTCGATGGTGCTGACCTCGCATTCCTGCTCGGCGCCTGGGGCCCGTGCCCGGCCCCGTGTACCGCGGATCTCGACGGGTCGGGTGCGGTGGATGCCGCCGATCTCGCGATCCTGCTTGGCTCGTGGAGGTGAGGCGCTCGCTGTCGCGTTCGTCGGAGTCATGTCGCGCGAACTGAGCTTGTCTCATTTCCGTGGACCTCGATATGCGCGAAAGGAAACGCACGCTGTTCGAGTCGGCGCCACTTTCGTGGACAGGTTGATTATGCCGCCTCCGACGTGGATGCGGAACGCAATTCGAACTCGATCGGACTCAAATAGTTGACGGTCGAGTGCCGTCGCCTGATGTTGTAGAAACCGTCGATGTAACTGCCGAGCGTCCGCTTGGCCTGTGCGCGTGTCGCAGAGTCCGCGCGAGCAA
>JBBQCR010000184.1:0-6958 GCA_038318935.1 Phycisphaerales bacterium | reverse complement strand
CAACTCGCGGCCCAGCACATTCTGGAGGCTGCGCTCGCTGGCCGGTCGATCGTCATCTACGGCGACTACGACGTCGACGGCATTACCGCGGCGACGATTCTGTGGCGGACGCTTCGGGCGATTGCTCCCAGCGCGACCGTGCGCACGTATGTGCCACACCGCATGGACGAGGGATACGGTCTGAATGTCGAGGCGCTTGAGATGTTCGCGCGCGAGGGCGTCGAGATGGTCATCACCGTCGATTGCGGTGTGACCGCCGTCACGGAGGCGCAGCGCGCCCGCGAACTTGGGCTGAGCCTCGTCATCACCGATCATCATCGGCCCAGCGACAACGGGACGCTTCCGGACGCGCTTGCGATTGTGCATCCGGCGCTACCCGGGCGCGAGCATCGCTTCACCGAACTGTGCGGCGCGATGGTCGCGTGGAAGGTCGCGTGGGCGATTCTCGATCGGCACGCGGGGAGCCCCGAGTCGCATCGGTTGCCGGAAGTGCACCGCCGTCTGCTGAGTTCGCTGCTGCCTCTCGCGGCGATCGGCACCATCGCCGACGTTATGCCACTGGTCGACGAGAATCGTGCTGTTGTCAAGCTTGGTCTCGCGGGCATCCGCGACACCGGTATCGAGGGACTCGATGCGCTGCTGACACTCGGTGACATCGGGAAGGATCTCGATGCCGAGACGATCGGCTTTCGACTCGCGCCGCGACTCAACGCAGTGGGCCGGCTCGGAAGCGCGGAAGCAGCGGTGCGGCTGTTCACAACTGCAACGGGACCCGATTGCGGCGCCATCGTGCGTGAACTCGATGTTCTCAACAACGAGCGGCGGACGATGGAGCGGCGGATCTTCGAAGAGGCTCGCGCGATGGTGACCGAGCGAGGTCTTGGCGGCGATGATCGACGGGCGATCGTGCTCGCGAGTCCCGATTGGCACGCCGGTGTGGTGGGCATCGTCTGTTCGCGTTTGGTCGAACTGTTTGCCCGTCCGACGATCCTCATGCAGCGACTCACCGACGTGTGCAAGGGATCAGGTCGCTCGATCCGCGGCTTCTCGCTCGTTGATGCGATCAATGGCTGCGGTGAACTTCCGCTGAAGTCAGGCGGGCACGCCCACGCCGCCGGACTGACCGTCGCCAACGAGCGCTTTGATGCCTTCGCCGAGGCATTCATTTCCCACGCAACAGAACTGCTTGCACCGGAGGACCTCGTGGCCAGTATCGACATTGATGCGCTGGCTCGCATCGGCGAACTGGATCTGCGCAGCGTGCACGATTGCGAGCGGCTGGCTCCGTTCGGTCGCGGCAACCCCCGTCCGACGATTCGCATCGACAACGTTGTGGTCACGGCGGCGCCGCGATTGATGGGCAAGGAAAGTCGGCATCTCCTGATGCATCTGAAGCATCCAGACGACAGCACGTTCCTCAAGGCGAAGTGGTGGGACGGCCGTGGGTTTCTGAAGCACCTGGCCCCGGGCGTTCCGCTCGACGTCGTCGTCGAACCCAAGGTTGATCGCTATCTCGGCAACGAAGCGGTCGAGGTCGAGATTCGTGATGTCCGCGTGCGATGAGAACGCTCGGTCGTCAGAGAACGACTTCGTCGCCACGCGCGATTACGCTCGGGACATTCACTTTGGTGAGATCGGATGGATCGAGGGCGGTGAGCGGTGAGATCTCGATCTTCGCGTCGACTGATCCGTCGGCTCGGCGCGGAATCTTCGTACCGGTCGTCGCGAGCCAAGCCCCTGCGCGATCGCTCTGAAGCTGGTGACTTGTCGCGGGCGAGTCGTCACCGCTGGCATTTTTGATCGGCGCGAACTCCTCGGTACGACTGGTCTCGACGACGAGGGAGCTTCGGCATTGGGCCAGGGCGTCGAAGATGAATGCCTCGAACTTCACCGCGTTGGCTTGTTGCGGTTCCACCTTCTGACCGGTCGACGGATCGAGGTACGGCACCTTTTTGATGGCCCGATGAAACGGTAATCCGAAGCGATGGATGTCCTTCGTGAGGCGATCAATAAAGGCGACGGAGAGGACGTGAATCGCGATCGAGCCAGCGATGTACCGGAGGCGTCCCGCTGCGTCGGTCGCCTGCGAGATGGCCGGAGGGAGATCGGAGTACTCAAGCACC
The DNA here is from genome assembly GCA_038318935.1 of Phycisphaerales bacterium. Lineage (GTDB taxonomy): Bacteria > Planctomycetota > Phycisphaerae > Phycisphaerales > SM1A02 > JAEUIT01. The sequence goes on along the minus strand of JBBQCR010000184.1, from coordinate 4,835 downwards.
CGCGTGCGCCAACCGGAAGCAGTTCGTTCGCGGCAGAAGACGCCGACTTTCTCGCCGGCGTCGCGCTTCGGCACCATCTTGCTCGACATCTCGCCGGAGGAGTCGGTGTGAGCCGCGTGGAGTCCAAGGAAGAGCGGATCGACGACCTGCACCAACGGATTGTCGACCTGGAAGTACGACACCTGCGTGATGCCGCGCGCCTGCATGTCTTCAACCGCACCCGAGCTTCGCATCGCCCTCAGCGCACCGCCGTGTCCATCAGGATTGACAGCGAGGGTGTCGCGATCTTCAAGGAGGAGGGCACCCTCGGGGGTCATCGATGGCATGGTGCCTTGCGGGAAGAGGAAGACATCGCGTCTTTCAAGCCCGAACCAGTTGTTGTCCCGAAAGAACGCCCGCGTGTCCGCGTCGTTGAGCGGACTGGTCATGACGTACCAGGGGATCGTCACGCCATACTTGCGGCCGGCGGCGAGAATCTGCTCGGCGAAAACGCGAAAGAGCGGCTTGCCGGTCACGACGGTCGAGGGATAGGTTCCCTTGGGACCGCGCCAGCCGAGGCGCGTGCCTTGCCCGCCCGCGACCACGAACGCCGCGACCGCGCCAGCGCGGAGCAGATCCTCACCGATCGCGCGGTGCCGCGAAGTATCAGCGAAGTCGAGTGGAACGTACGGTGCAGGTTCAATCGTCGCGAGATCGACCGACGCTTCCTTGGTCGTCAGTTCCTTCTGAAGCCGCGCGATCTCCGTGAGATCGATCTCCATGAGTTGGCGGAGCAGATGCGCCTGGCGCTCACCGGGGAGCTGGTCGAAGTAGCGAAAGACATGACCTTGGCCAGCGCTCTCGAAGCTGCGGCGAAGGCGAGCGGCACGTTCAGCGATGTCGGCGGTGTCGAGCACGGGCGATGATGAGGTCGGTTGGGATCGATGGAGGGAAAAGCGAGGTGCGGAAGACGCGATTGTGAAGGCTCAGGCATCGGGCGAAAGAGGTTCCGACCAGCCCTCTGGACGGTGCCGCACGATCCGGCCGCTCTCGAGGTAGATCACCTGTTCGCACATGTTGGTGCAATGGTCCGCGATCCGCTCAAGCGACTTGGTGACCGCGAGCAATCGGAAGGCGAATGTCGAGGAGAACGCGCCGCTGGCGATCTTCTCCTGAGCGTCCAGGACGATCTTCTCCTTGAAGTCGGCGACGGTGTCGTCGAAGAGCAGGACCTGCTGCGATAGCGAGGCGTTGTTCTTCGCGAGTGACCGCACGGAATCACGCAACATCCCCAGGACGCTGTTGGCCATCACCCGAAACGTCTTGGGGATCGCTTCGGCCGTCTTGCCCTCTCGCAACACCACTTCCGCGATGGCCACGGCACAATCGGCGATACGTTCGAGTTCGTTGTTGGCCTTGACGATGGTCAGGACCGATCGGATGTCGTACGGATCCTTCGGCCCCAGCGCCAGCAGCGGGATCGACGCCCGTTCGATCTCGACGTCGACGCGATCGATCTCGTCGTCGAGCGTCGCAATGGTCGCGGCCTTGGCGAGATCGCGATCGAAGTAGCTCTCGATCGAGAGCTGTGTGAGCTGATAGACGCGATCCCCTTGCCCGACGATGTCGGCGCGGAGTTCGGCGAGCTTGTCGTGGAACATCGTCAAGGCGGGCTCACGGACTGCTTCACAAGCAGCATCGGGAAAGGCTCCGGATTGTAACGATGGGGGATACGCTACGTGCTTATGTCCAGCGGATCTTCTGCACTTCCGGGCGGTCAGCCCTCGGGTCATGCGACCGGGAGGCCAACTGTCGAGCCGACGCTCCAACCGGCGATCGAGTTGGGCGTCAACATCGATCACGTCGCCACCGTGCGTCAGGCGCGGCGGACCTACGAGCCCGATCCGGTATGGGCCGCCGTCGAAGCGCACGTCGGCGGTGCCGACGGCATCACGGTCCATCTACGCGAGGACCGCCGGCATATCCAAGATGATGATGTGCGGCGACTGCGGGATCTGGTGCAGATCAAGCTCAATCTCGAGATGGCGGCGACCGACCCGATGGTGAGCTTCGCCTGCCAGCTCAAACCTCAGTTGGCGATGCTTGTGCCGGAGGGGCGTCATGAGATCACGACCGAAGGGGGGCTCGACGTGGTCGGCGGTGGCCCGACGCTCCGTCAGCGGGTGCTCAAGCTGAAGGATGCGGGCATTGTCGTCAGCGTCTTCATCGACGCGGAGCCTCGACAGATCGAGGCCGCGAAGTCGCTCGGAGCCGACGTGTGCGAGATCCACACCGGACCGTACGCGCACGCGTTTCACGCCCGGCGCGATGTCGACGCGGCTGGCGAAGAGTTGGCGAAGCTTGCGGCGGCGGGGGCGCTGGTGCGATCACTCGGTATGCGATTCAACGCCGGGCACGCACTCAACTACGTGAACGTCGGTGCGATCGCGGCTTTGGCTGGAGTGCGGGAACTGCACATCGGACACGCAATCGTGTCGCGGGCGATGTTTGTCGGCATGCGTGTCGCGGTGGCCGAGATGAAGCGCCTGATGCGCGAGGCGGCGGAGCGCGGCGCCGCGGCACGAGCCCGTTAGGGCGTGGGGCGGCGCTGCGGCGACTGTTACACTGCCCGATCGCTCGCGATGATCCCCCGGGCATTGCACCTTTGAGGTTTCTTTCGATGTCGAAGCAGTTGGCATTTCGCGGTGCGTACACCGCCATCGTGACGCCGTTCTCCCAGGACGGTTCGTGCGTGGACTTCGCTCTCCTCGCGGAACACATCGCGTTCCAAGCGCAGGGGAAGGTGACCGGCATCGTGGCGTGCGGAACGACCGGCGAGAGCCCAACGCTGAGTGACGAGGAGCAGCGCGAGGTGATCACCAAGTCGATCGCGCTGGGGCGACCACTGGGGCTTCAAGTCATTGCCGGCACCGGATCCAACAACACGGCTCACGCCGTCGAAATGCACCGCTTCGCGAAAGGTGTCGGAGCCGACGCGTCGCTTCAAGTGAGCCCCTACTACAACAAGCCTTCGCAGGAAGGTCTCTATCGGCACTTCATGTCGGTCGCGGACTCCTGCGATCTGCCGGTGATGCTCTACAACATCCCCGGGCGCTGCGGTGTGGCGATCACGCCCGAAACCGTCGAGCGGCTTGCCCGGCATCCGCACATCCAGGCAATCAAGGAAGCGACCGGCTCGATGGACTCCGCGAGCGAGATTGCCCAGCGGTGCGGCATCACGATTCTTTCCGGTGACGACTCGTTGACGCTGTCGTTCGCGGCGTGCGGCAGTAAGGGCGTCGTGAGCGTGGTCAGCAATCTCGTCCCGGGACGAGTGCAGCAGTTGTGCGACGCGTTCCTAGGCGGAAAGTTCGAAGAGGCGAAGCGGATCCACGCGGAGCTCTTCCGGCTCTGCCGAGGTTTGCTCACGCTTGACACGAACCCGGTGCCGCTCAAAACGGCGATGCGAATTCTGGGGCGCGATTCGGGTGCGCTGCGACTGCCGATGGTCGCGCCGAGCAAGGACGTCTCGGCCCGAATCGGCGAGCTGCTCGCCGAGTTCGGACTGAAGCGTCTTGAGGCGGCGACCTCCGCGTGAGTTCGCCTCCGCACGATCCCTACGATGCGACGCAGTTGCCGTACCGCATCGCGGTGCTGTGCTATCTCTACGACGAGCTTGGCCGCCTGCTGCTCCTTCATCGCAAGAAGGAGCCCAACACGCACATGTACTCGCCGATCGGGGGAAAACTCGAAGCGGCGATCGGCGAGAGCCCACACGAATGTGCGCTGCGAGAGATTCGCGAGGAAGCCGAACTGGAGCTGCGCCCCGATGAGATCCGCCTCAGCGGGATCGTGAGCGAGAAGGCGTATCAGGGGAAGCACCACTGGCTGATCTTCCTCTTCGAGGTGACGCGACCGATCCGGCCGCACGAGATTCCTCGCAAGGAGTTCGAGGAAGGCAAGCTCGAGTGGCATGACGTGGAGAAGGTCACTGATCTACCGATTCCCGCGACCGACCGCGAAGTCATGTGGCCCAACGTTCGAAAGCACAAAGGTGGCTTCGTGATGGTGCACATCGACTGCCGTCCGACGGCGCAGGACCAGCCGATGACATGGACGATCGACGAGAGCTGGTTGAAATGATCGTGGTGCGAGAGGCGAGCGCGGACGACGTGACTTGGATCGCGGAGATCGTCACCCGCGAGTTCGGCGCGACGAACATCTCCTCGCGCGGTGTTGTCTTCGATGTCATGACGTTGCCGACATCGATCGCGACCGACGGCGACCGGCGGGTGGGGCTCGCGGCGCATCGATTCGAGGCGGACGAGTGCGAACTGGTCGTACTTGTCGCGACCGCGGAGGGTCAGGGTGTCGGGTCACGGCTCATCGACAGCGTTCGCGAGGCCGCGGCGCTGCGCGGTTGCCGTCGGCTCTTTCTGACGACCAGTAACGACAACACCGACGCACTTCGTTTCTACCAGCGGCGCGGGTTCCGTCTGCGGAAGCTCTTCCCGGGCTCGCTCGAAGCGGCGCGGAAGGAAATTCCGACGATGCCCGCGATCGGGCATCACGGCATCCCGATCCGCGACGACATCGAGTTGGATATCTCGCTGCGGTAGTTGATCGACGGAGTGCGCAGCAGAAGTCAGTCAGCCCGAGAAGACCCCTGTCGATTCCGACCGCCGGTGCTTGGGCAGGTCCCATGCAGGTCCCATGCGGGTCCGTGAGAAAACGGTCACTTCTTCGCGGCGCGAACGAGTCGCAGAGCAGTCAGCGTCGAATCGAACGCCATGGACTTCGTTTCGACAAGTCCCAGTTCGTGGGCGGCGGCGACCACGTCTTCGTGCTTCAGGTCG
>JBBQCR010000183.1:0-6971 GCA_038318935.1 Phycisphaerales bacterium | reverse complement strand
TGCGTCGTCGAAGAAAAAGTTCGACTTACCCGATGCATCGTGCGGCGGTTCGATGGGCTTCGTGCCCTCGAAGATCGCAGGATTCCACTGGCTCGTGTCGCCGCCGATGAAGCCGTAGAAGTACTCGAATCCCAACCCTGTCGGCCACAGGTCGTACGGTCCCGCCTGACTGGTCATCCAGTCGGGAATGTTGTGGTTCTTGCCGTACCAGGAAGTGTTGTAGCCATTCTGCTTCAGCACTTCGGCGAAGGTGCCGCAGCTCTTAGACATGAGCGTGTTGTAGCCCGGGTAGCCGGTGCCCAACTCCATGATGACGCCCGTATTTGCGGAGTGATGGTTCCGACCCGTCAACAGCGCCGCACGCGTCGGCGAACAGAGCGCCGTGGTGTGAAACGTGTTGTAGCGCAAGCCAGCCTTCGCGAGACGATCCATCGTCGGCGTCGGAATCGGTCCGCCGAAGGTCGACGAGGCTCCGAAGCCCACGTCATCGGTCAGGATGACAAGCACGTTCGGTGCCCCCTTGGGGGCCTCGACGCCCTTGGGGAAGTCGGGCTTCGAGTCCTTGGCCGTACGCCCGATGGTGCCCTTGAAAGGCTGGTCCGGACGCGGCAAGACAGTCTGCGCGAATGCGGCACTGGTCAGCACTGCGAGGAGTCCGACGCTCGCGAACACGCGTGCGCTCTTCAAACAACTTGGCATGACTGGCATCGGTCGCTCCATTGGAACACAGACGAATTGTCTCTCGCGGCGATCGAATCGCCGTGGCGGGTCGGCATCGTACATCGTGGAAGGGGAACGTCCACAGCCCGCGCGACGTGGTACGTGGCACGCGCATGGGGGTCACGGTGACCCGCACCGAAATCCCGCTCATCACCTTTCGGCGGCGAGCGGGGGGGAAGCGTTGCACATCAGTTGCTGCTGGAGCCAGCCTCGATCATCTTCTGAATCTTCTCGAGGTTGAAGGAGCCAGCCGTCTGACTTGGTGGAAACTCCTTCATCGTCATGAGAAACTTGCCAGCCAACTGCTGGAGCGGCACCAACACGAATGGGCGGTCCAGGAACCAGTCGTTGTAGGTATTGGCGTTGTGCTGAGCTCGCTCAAACGGATCGCGACGCAGGTTGAAGATGAGCGGCACCCGCAGTTCGATGAACGGCTCGCGCCACACGCCAAAGGCCTCGCCGCGGTTCTCCAGGAAGACCGCCTTCCATGCGTCGTAGCGCATAGCCACGATCTGGCCATCGTCGTTCACGTAGATGAACTCGTTGCGCGGTGACTTGTCAGTCTTGCCGCTCAGATAGTCGAGCTGGTTGTAGCCGTCGATGTAATTGTGGTACTTGCGACCATTGAGTTCGACGCCTGCCTTCAGTCTTTCCTTGATGTCCGGGGCGCCCGCGATCGCTGCAAAGGTCGGCAGCCAGTCTTCGTGCGAGACGATACCGTTCAAGGTGACACCCGCGGGAAACTTGCCCGGCCAGCGGACAAAGGTGGGCACGCGATACGCCCCTTCCCAGTTTGAATTCTTTTCGCTCCGGAAGGGCGTGGTACCGGCGTCCGGCCAGGTGTTGTAATGCGGACCGTTGTCGGTTGAGTACATCACGATCGTGTCGTCACTGATGCCGAGGTCGTCAAGCGTCTTCAGCAGGACACCCACGTGCCTGTCATGCTCGACCATTCCATCGCTGTACTCGTCCTGTCCGGAAATGCCCAGAAGCTCCTGCTTCACATGGGTTCGGAAGTGCATGCGCGTTCCGTTCCACCAGCAGAAGAACGGCTGACCGGCCTTGTGCTGGCGCTCGATGAACTCCTTCGCAGCGGCGATGGTCTCGTCGTCGATGGTCTCCATGCGCTTCTTGGTCAACGGCCCGAGATTCTCGATCGTTTGCCCGCCCTTCCCGTCCGCCTTGGTCTTGAGGACGCCACGTGGGCCGAAGGCCTCCAGAAAAGTTCTACCGTCGGGGAGCTTCATATCTCTCGGGTAGTCTCGATTCTCCGGCTCCTCCTCGGCGTTGAGGTGGTAGAGGCTGCCGAGAAACTCATCGAAGCCATGCATCGTCGGCAAATGCTCGTCGCGATCGCCTTGATGGTTCTTCCCGAACTGACCGGTGGCGTAGCCCTGGCTCTTCAGCACGGTGGCCATCGTGCAGTCGGTCTTCTGCCATCCCTCTTTCGCGCCAGGGACGCCAACCTTCGTCATGCCGGATCGCACCGGGACGGATCCGCTGATGAACGCGGCACGGCCGGCGGTGCAGCTCTGCTGGGCGTAGTAGTCGGTAAAGCCCACGCCTTCCTTCGCGATGCGATCGATGTTCGGTGTCCTGTAGCCCATCATGCCCCGGTTGTTGTAGCTGATGTTCCACGTACCGATGTCGTCCCCCCAGATGACGAGGATGTTGGGCTTCTTCGCCGGGGCTTGCGCGAAGCCCACCTGCGACGACGCCGTAAGGAGGAAGAGGGCGAGCAGTAGCACGATTCTTTGCATGCGAATTCTCCGTTGGTGAGAGGTCGGCGGTGGCCGATGGTATCAAGGGGATCATCGTCGCTGTGCGCGGCGTCGGGCGCTCAATACGATCGACTTCTGGCGGTGTCGATCGAACTGGTCATGAAACAAGACCCAGCGACGCGTTACGCTGTGCCGCCTGCGGCGTACGAAACGCTCCTAGACACAACGATCACAGAAGGTCCCGATGTTCGCGACACGAACCCATCGACACTTCACGTTCTCCACGCTTCGCGTCCTTGCGGCGACGCTCGTCGTGCTGTCGCTCGCAAGCTGTACGAACTACTTCCAGGTGACCGACCCTGCCTCGGGCAAGGTGTTCTATACAAAGGACATCGACCAGAACCAGTTCAGTGGCGCTGTCGAGTTCATCGACGCGAAGGACGGAGGCGTGGTCACGCTGCCGTCGTCGCGGGTCGTCCAAGTCAGCCAGGAACAGTTCGTCGCGGCCGTCGGCACGAAGTGAGATCAATCGCATCCGCTGCGTCGAACTTACGCTCCGGCCAATCGTCCCTTCCACGCCCGCTTGCCGGTTCGTGCAAGGTACAGGCTGTACCACTGCACCGCGGTCATGAGCAGCACGCCGACCGGGTGAAGAATCGCAGCGACGAGCGACTGTCTGAATCGGATCGCAAAGAGGAATCGCTGGAGCAGCGCCACCGCGATCGCCACGAGTGCGAAGGCCATCGCGGCATCCCACGGCCGACGGGTCGCCATCGCGTAGAGCACGAACGCCCAGGGCAGGAGGTGGCCAACTACGTGCAGAACAGTGACGAAGATCAGGAGTGCCACACTGCCGAGGCCCTCGAACGCGTTCTTGCCGAAGCCCCGCCAGCATTGGGCGAATCCACGGTACATGCGACAGGACACCACGTCCGTTCCGTCAAAGAGGTCCGTTCGAAAACCTGCGGCCCGAAACGAACGCGGCATCTTGATCCCGTCGTGCATCGTGTCGCGAAACGCAGCGTGTCCGCCGCTGGTGTGATAGGCATCGGCCCGGGCGAGGAGGAACTGTCCGCAGCCAGCACTCGAGGCGGCGTCGAGCGTCGTGCGCATGCGCCCCATCGGCAGGTACGAGAGCAGCATGAAATGGATCAGCGGCACGAAGAGGGCTTCACCCAACGTTCCCGTGATCTGCAGCGGGAACGTTGAAAGGAGCGCCGCTCCCGATCGCTCCGCCTGACTCACCGAGCGCCCAATGCAGTCTGGAGTGAATCGCACATCCGCGTCCGTGAAGAGAAGCCATGAACCCCCTGCGGCCCCAGCCATGCGCCAGCAACCGTGCTGCTTGCCGTTCCATCCTTCAGGTAGGGGAACAGTGTTCGCGGTGCGCACTCGAGCGTCCTCGACCTTGAGACGAGCGAGAATCTCCGGCGTCCGGTCGGTCGACTGATCGTCGTAGCAGAGGACCTCAACGTCGACGCCTTCGCTCGCGAGAGCCGAGCGCACGCACGCCTCGATGTTCGCCTCCTCGTTCCGCGCAGGAATGCAGACACTGATCCGGCCCGCGCGGGCAAGGAGGTTCGTGTCGGCCGCAGGTGCAATCCGATAGCGACGCAGATTGATGCAGCCAAGGATCAGGGCCTGCAATGCAATCACACAGGCCACCGCCATGAGCACGGTCGCAAGCGTCACCGGGATTCTCCTATGGGCAGCGGTGCCGCGTGCTGTTGTCGAACACGGTGCTGCGTCTCGATCGAACGACCGCGCCCGGTCATCCACAACCACGCGTCGTAGACCGGGTGCACACTCGCCCGCCCGCCGATCAGATCGACGAAGGCGTTCGGATCCCTGGCTCGCACTGCCAGCGCGAGGGCGTCGCCGTTGCAACGCATGCCCGACTCAATCGCCCGATGCCACTGCGATGTCGTCGGGCGTGCCGGTCGTTCGATCGGCTCGCAACGCAGGAACACTTCGGGTTTCTTGTCGTTCCAGAATCCGTACTCGACGGCGATCGCGACCGCTCGACCGAAACCAAGTCGAGCAATTGCAGCCGCGGCGCCGGGGCGGATGCGGAGCGGTTCACGCACATCGGTGAATCGACCTTGCGGTGTCACCGCGAGCGTCGGCTTTCGCATCGTCGCGAACGAAGACTCGAGATACGCAAGCATCGCGGGCATCGATCCCGGGCGGTCAGGGTCGATGCCGAAGAGTCCGAGCTTCCGCATGAAGCGGAATCGCGCGAGTTCCTTGCGGTCCATCGGCGCCAGCACCGATCGCGACGGGAATGCTCGACGCCAGAGCATCGCTCCGACGATCGGGTCCCACCACGCGGTATGACTCATGACTAGACAGACGCCCTCGTCGAGAGGGTCGAGTGCCGAAAGGAACTCCACTGATCCCGGCATAGCACGCACGGTTGCGAACGAACGGCGCAGCAGACGTTCCGAGTACCACGAGAAGACTCGCCTGACGCGCAGATCCGGGGTGGCCGGATCGAGCAATTCCGCCGAGCGATTGCTCAGCTCGCTGTTGTCGCCGGTTCCTGACGCCATGGTGGTCGTGCCGAACTGGTGGGAGACTTCCGCGGAACAACCTCAAGACGTTGGTGCACGGTCATGGGGTCCGGTGTCGGAACGCCGGCGTCCTCGCAGAGACTCCACGCCGCCGTGACGCCGCTCATGAGGACCATCGGAACCCCCGGACCGGGATTGACGCTTCCGCCCGCGAGATACAGATTGTTGAGGACGCGACTTCGATTGTTCGGCTTGAACCCGCCCTTGAGGCGGCCGTGCGAAGCAAGCCCGTAGATGGCTCCGCCCTCAGCGTTGTACATCCGTTCGATATCCAGCGGCGTCAACCGTCGTTCCACAACGATGTGCTGTTCGATGTCTTCCATGCCGAATCGCTTCAGCTTCGCGATGATCACTTTCCGGTACTCATCGAAGAGTCCACCGGGCCGATCCCAATCGTGATCGGGACGGAGGTATGGCGTGTGGATCAGGGCGTAGAGAGCTTCTCCTCCCGCCGGCGCTTGCGACGCATCGGTTCGGCTCGGGACACAGAGATAGATACTGGGATCGGACGCCGGCACGCCCTTTCGATAGATATCGTCGAACTCCCGCTTCGAGTCACCGCTGAAGAGGAAATCGTGGTGCAGGAGATGGTCATACTGGCGATCAAGTCCCAGATAGAGCACCACGCCACTGCACGCCGGGGTATACGAGGCGGCGATCTTCCGTTGGGCAGCGCGTGCCTGATCGCTGGCGATCAGGTCTCGATTCGTGCGCTGCACATCGCAGTTAGAGATCACGGCGTCGGCTTTGATCACCCGACCGTCGTCGAGTTCGACGCCGGTGACTCGCGTGCCATCGTTCAGGATGCGACGCACACCTGTGCCGGTGATGATGGTCGCGTTCTCCTCGCGAAGCACTCGCTCCAGCGAACGTGCCACCATGCGCGTGCCGCCCATCGCGTACCAGCAGCCATGATCCGTCTGGGCCGAAGCGATGAGCGTGAGAATCGCCGGGGCAAGAAAGGGATTTGAACCGACATATTGCAGAAAGTGCTCGGTGAGCTGCAGAAGATGCGGCTCGCGAATCCACTTGTGGGCGGTTGCGCCGACAGTCGAATACATGCGCATCGCCGCGATGTCGCCCATCATGTTCATCATGCCCGCTTCGCGCGGCGGCGGTTTTCGCACGAGATCTCCGATGCCGCCGAGATCCCGATAGAAGAAGACGTTCTCGCTCAGTCGATACATGCGACGGCTGTAGGCGATGAACTTCTTCCATGCCGCGCCGAGATCGTTGCCTGGAAACTGCCGGTCCATCGCCGCGGCCATGGTCTCGAGGTCGCCGCGAAGATCGATCGTCGTCCCGTCCTCGTACATGCAGCGCCACTGCGGATCGAGTCGCACGAGGTCGATGTAGTCGCTGACCCGCCGGCCGCTGCGGGTGAGAATGCCGCGCAGCACATCGGGGATGGTCAGAATGGTCGGTCCCATGTCGAACGTGTAGCCACGTTCGCTCAGCACATTCATCTTGCCACCGAGATGCTGATTGCGCTCGACGAGGGTGACGGCAAATCCGCGGGTCGCCAGTTCGCATGCCGATGCAAGCCCTGCCAGCCCGCCGCCGATGACGACAACCTGCGAGATCTGTTGGGAAGAATTGGAACGCATCACGCGGATTCTCCGGCGGAGGGGACGGACATGCTGGTCGATCGAGCGGAGGAGCGCTGCACCGACTTCGTTGCGATCGCGGGCACGGCACCGGCGTCCTTGTCACGCGTAACGCCGCGAATGCCAGCGATTCGCCTGATCCACGCGAGCACCGCAGCGCTCGGAGTTTCCGGTGGCGGTCGAAGCCATCCGGTCGACGAGATCGTGACCTCGCGAGTCAACGCAAGCAACCCTGAAACCCCGCGGCTTGTTCCCCAGCCACTTGCGCCACGGCCCGAGAGCGACGCGGCGGGATGAGCCGTTGGCAGGACACAGTCGTTGAGCGTCAGGAAGCAACTGCCGAACTCAGC
>JBBQCR010000182.1:0-6978 GCA_038318935.1 Phycisphaerales bacterium | reverse complement strand
CGTGCAGATCGACTCGATCAATGTGCTCGAACGGGCACATCACCTGATCCTCGCGACGCGGCTCGACGGCTACAAGCACGCCCATTTCACGCACACGCTTGAGCGCACGCGCGGTACGTTCGAACATTGGACGCACGATGCCTGCGCCATTCCGACGAAGTGGATCGGGCATTGGCGGCATCGATTCGATCGCTACGCCGATCGCGTACGCCGCGTGGAATGGTGGCGCTCGCGCTTTCGCGGCGATCCGGACGAGACGATCCGCAACACGCTGGAACGCATCCGCCGCGAAGGTCCGCTGAGGACACGCGATTTCGAGCGGCCCGAGGATCATCGCGGCGGCGGATGGTGGCAGTGGCATCCCGAGAAGGCGGCGCTCGAGCATCTGTGGCGCTCTGGGCGACTGGCCATCACGAAGCGCGAGCGTTTCGAAAAGGTCTACGACCTCATGGAACGAGCGCTCCCCGACGCTCACCACGCACCGAGCAGCGATGCGGAGGACCATCTCGCATGGGCCTGTCAAGAAGCGATGGCCCGCATCGGCATCGCAACGGCGCGAGAGGTCGCCAATTTCTTTCACGCGATTTCCATCGATGAAGCCCGCGCCTGGTGCACCGCAGCGGTCGCTCGGGGTGAACTCGTCGACGCACTCGTGCTGCCTGAGAATGGCGACAAACCGGTGAAGTGCTTCGCCCTCCCGAATTGGAAGAAGTTGCGCCGCGAACCGCCGGACGATCGCATCGTGCCGCTGTGCCCCTTTGATCCGGTGGTGCGCGAACGTGATCGTATGGCACGGATCTTTGGCTTCGATTATCGCTTCGAAGCGTTTGTGCCTGCCCCCAAGCGCATCTATGGCTACTACGTGCTGCCGCTGCTCGAGGGCGATCGACTAGTCGGCCGCATCGATCCGAAGTTGGATCGCGAGACCGGCACGCTCCGCGTCCGAGGTCCATGGTGGGGGCGCGGCGTCAAGTTTGATGCGGATCGAAGGCGCGGCCTCGAAAAGGCGCTCGAACGTCTTGCACTGTGCGTCGGCGCGAATCGCGTTCACGTCGAACGATCGCGGAAGCGCGCGAGCGCCGCTCGTTGAGCGGCCGATACTGCCTTATGGACAGGTGCCCCACGCGCCGAGCAGGAGGGCGAGGTCCCTGCTGTCGGTTGTGCCGTCTCCGTCGACATCGGCGTCGGAAGTTCCCCATTGATTGAGAAGGTGTGCGAGATCCGCACCATCAACAATGCCGTTGCCGTTCAGGTCTCCCGGGCACGGAAGCGCCTCGCGCGTCCAGTCGATTGCGAGCACCGGCTTCGTGCCGAGGCCGATTTCGGCATCGCCTGAGTCGAATCGACGTGCTGTGCCAGGCTGGCTCTCGTCACCGAGCACGAACCATCCATGGTTGGCGCTCGGATTGTTCAGAAAGAACTGCACATCATCGATGAGCTGGCGCGATGACCACTCGTAGAGACCGGAATCGATCGTGAGCACCGATGCCGATTCGACCGCATAGAAGTCGCCGCCCGGTTGCCGCCACGATGTCCCTCCGCCCGATCTTTGAGCGCTCGCAAAGATCCACGTGCAATCGCCCACCATCACCGGTGCGCCTTGCCCCTCGTTGCCGGCTGGATCGCTCGCTCCTGTTGTCCACGCCGAGGTCGCGCGATGCAGTCGGATCTCGCTCGGACCGCCTTGGAGTTGCACAAGGTTCATCGACAGTCGCACGCCCGTGATCCGCGCGTCGGAAGGAATAGCCGCAAGGTCGAATCGAACGACCGCGCGGCGAGCAAGCCCATTGAGACCTTGGAACGTCCGTCCTGCGAAGAGAAATTGACCAGCTCCGTTGGACACTTCGACTCCGCCCTGCGATTGGTAGAGCGAAGCGTCCTGTGTGGGAACGAGCGTCACCGATTCCGCCGTGCCAACAGAGGCGAACGTGAAGGCGATCAGCGCGACGAAACGAGGAAGGATTCGGATCAGACGAAGAACGATGCGCACGATGAAAGGCTCACAAGGATTCCAGAAACGCGATCAACGCGGCTCGGTCTTCCGCGGACATGGCAGCGAACTTGTCGCAGGCGTCCTGAGCCTCGCCGCTGTGCCAAAGAACCGCTTCCTCAAGCGTCCGCGCCCGACCGTCATGCAGGTAATGGACATCGCCATTGACCGTCTCGAGCAGTCCGATCCCCCAGAGCGGCGGCGTTCGCCACTCGCGCCCGGTCGCATCGCCATCGCTTCGGTGATCCGCGAGCCCCTCGCCCATGTCGTGGAGGAGGAGGTCGGTGAAGGGGCGAATAGTCACGTTGCGAAAGAGAGCGAGCGGCGATCCGTCACCCGTTCGCAACTCAGGCACGTGGCACGCAGCGCAGGTTGCCGTCGCGAAGAGCGCCCGACCTCGCTCGATCGTGGGCGTGCCAGCGCCGCGCTGTCGCGGTACGGCGAGAACTCGGCAGTAATGGGCGATTCTTGCGATCTTGTGCGGATCGATCTCGGGCGCCCCACGTGCGAGCGCGACGCCGCCCGTTCGCTCAATCGTCGCCCGCTCGACCGAAGTAGTCGATTCGTTCGGTCGTGCGTCGCTGGTGATACCGATGTCACCGTGCAACGCAGCGATGACCTGTCGCTCGATCGTCGGCTGGGTGGCCTTCCACCCGAAACGACCGATGCGTTCCGTCCCATCCGAATCTTGCACCCGGTTGGCTCTGCCTGAGATACCGTCGACATTGCGATCATCGGGATCGGACATCGCGATGATGGACGCGTCGTCGATCGCTTCAAGGAGTCCAACGCCGATGATCTGTTGCCCAAGCCGCATCGACGTCCGCACTGCGCCGAGCGGTCCGTACGCCTCGTCAACAAACTCCAGCTTCCATCGCCGCAACTCGTACGGCACCCCGTCCGCGTACCTGCCGCCAACGAACTCCGGAACGACCAGTATCCGGGCCTCAGGCTGCACGCCTGGGATCGCCTGATCCTGCAATTGCCCGCCGTAGGTGGGGTGAGGAGATCCGTCCGCGTCGTAAGGACTCAGAAAGACGACCATGCCGACGCCAACCTCATCCCGCGTACGCGGCGGCCGGCCGCGTCCATCGTCGGGATGACACGCACTGCAGGAATTCGCGTTGAACAGTGGTCCGAGTCCGTCGCGTCCTTGGGCGCTCGCCGGCGCGACTATCCAGTTGTCGCGGAAGAAAGAGTTTCCGACGCTGAAGGCGCGGCGCAGCTCGCGGTCAAGTCCCGGCGCCGCGATGCCAAAGGCGTTGGGGCCCTCAGCGTCGACCGTGGCAGGTCCGCCCAATTGATCGATGGGCAAGCGGTCAATTCGGACGGCATCATCCGATCGCCGCGCGGCGGCCAACGACATCGCAATCGCGAGCAAGCAGCCGATGGCGGCGACTCGCTTCAACCCTGAGGCTCCGTCGGAATGGACATGCCGAGCGATTTTCCAGCACGCCCGAGTTGCTCACCGAGCGCCTCGAGCGCCGTGATCGCTGCCTTGAGTCTTGCGCGTTCGGGCGAGCCGTCTTTGGCGCGAATCGCGCGGTCGAATGGAACCGGAATCGCGTCGATCGCTGCGACGGCGTCTACGAGTGCCGTTTCCAGCGCTGTCGCACAGGACGCGTCGGCCTCGCCGACAACAGCCAGAAGCCCAGGGCCACCGCGCCCACGAAGCACGTCTTCTACCCCGCGCATGTTCGCTCGGAAATCATTGGTAGTCGTGTCGCTGAAGCAACTGTGTTCTTCTTCCTGGTCGTGGGTCTCGTAGGCAACGGCGAGTCGCTCACCGGCCATCTCAGACCCGGTGAGCAAAGCTGGACCGGTGAGCATTGCCTTCAGCGCGGTCGTCGGATCCGCCTCAAAGCGCCGCCGATAGTTCGCCTCACCTTCTCGCCACGCTTTGGCGACGCTGGTGATGTCCTCGCAGAGGAGGTCCGTGATCTCCAGCAGATACTCGCGACGACGATCCGCATAGGCTCGCCGCCCGTCGATGAAGTCGTTCGCAGAACGCTCACCCGGTCCGCTCTCAGAACGATCCTGACCCCACAACAGGAACTCGATCGCGTGCCATCCGGTGCACACGTTGGTCTCGCCACCACGCTGATTGAGCAGCCGGAGAATCGCACGGCCAAGCGCCGGATACTTACCTGGATTCCCAATGATCCCCCCTGCTTCCGCCCCATCCACGCCGTCAATGTACGCCTCGTCCACCGGCCACGCGTTGAGAAACGTCTCGACGCCGCCGCGGCGCGAATCGATGGGACCATTGCCGAAGCGAAAAGCTTCGGTACGTCCGTAGAGCTCGCGGGCGGCGATCCATGTCTCGCGCGCGCGAGCAAGCGATGCATCGCTCGGTGCGGCGCAGAATGCTCGAATCGCAGCCCGCATCGTCTCGGCCCCTACCACCGTCGCCTCGTAGGTCACTGCGACATGGGCTGCGTAGGTTCGTACGGCGTCTCGCGCGAGCGCATTACGATCGGCAGCGCCACCCATGAGAAGGATCCCCGCGATAACGCACGCGGCGACGACGATGGCGAACCGGCGTGATCTCAGAGCGTTCGTGGTGGTGGCATGCACGTGGGACATGCTAGAAAGAGATGCGGGCATCGCAACGGCTCGCTGATCAAACGCACGCAATCTCAACATCGCCCTTGCAGGAATCACACGCGACCGCCTCAGCGTGCTGCGATGTTTTCTTTGATCACTTCCGTGCTCGTTGGGCTCTCGATGCAGGCAGTCGCATCGCTCCCCGCTTCGGCGCCGACCGACGTCCCCACATTCACCGCGGTGCTCGCCGCTCAGGACGAGGCTCGGCGCTCGTTGTACGAGGCCATCGCTCCCTCGATCGTGTCAGTCACGAGCTACGTGAAGGTGCCCGACGACGCGCCGCGGGAAGGGCGCTGGGCGATCGCCGACGAATCGCCGTATCCCGGATTCGCGCGGCATCTCGTAGCCAGCGGCATCCTGCTTGACGACCAAGGCACCATCCTCTGCTGCCGCACCCCGCTTACGCTTGAGAGAGACGTGTGCGCACCGCTTGTCGATGTCGAGAACTCGGCGGGCACCCGCTATGAAGCCGAGTTGATTGCCAGTGAACCAACGATCAATCTCGCGATCCTCAGGATCCGCCTCGAAGGCGGCCGCGTCTTGGAAGGAATGCGTCCGGCGACGATCGGCCGCACCGCTTCCATTCGGCCGGGCGACACCGTGTTCGCCGTCGGTGATCCGTACGGCGCGTCGCGCACTTTCGCGCCTGGAGTCGTCATGGCCCTGCCGACGGCAGCCTGTTACCAATCAGATCTGAACGGAAGCTTCATCCACTGCAGCATGACGATCTCCCCAGGCGCAGTCGGCGGAGCGCTGGTGAACACCGCCGGAGAAGTCGTCGGGATGCTCGTGCCACCTCCATCGCTTGATCCGCTGGCCCGTCCGGATCCGCATCCCTACGACACCTTTGCGATGCAGGTGGAAACCGCCGTCGGAGTAGGCGAGGCCCTGCGGGCGAAGCGCAGCAACGATTCGCCGTGGCTGGGATTCTCGGTGCTGGCGCAGGAGGAGCTTCGCGTTCAACTCCACGACGACGCTGCCTTTGCGGCACTTCGCAAACCAGCGCGTGGCCTGTATGTGCATGACCTGTACGAACCGAGCCCGGCCTCGAAGGCTGGAGTGCGGCATGGCGACTTCGTCGTTGAGGTGAACGGACGACCGATCGAGAGTGTCGTTGATTTCCAGCAGGCGCTCTACTACTTCAGCGGCTCCAGCGTGCCGATCCGTTTCGTCCGCAACGGCGAGGAGCGGACGTTGGTCATGAGGATCGAGCGCCGACCACCGGAAGCTAATCGCCAGTGAAGTCCCTCGGGAGTGAAGCCAATCATCCCCGCTGCGTGTGACGCAACCATTCGCTTGCGCAAGCAACACGCCGCTCTGCGCAAGGATTGACTCGACGCTCGAACGCTCTTCATCAAAGCGCCTCAGCATGTGTTGCGTGCCGGAACGTTCACCGGCATCGCTCACCGTCATATCTCGGTAGGAGTCCCGCCTCATGTCTCGCATCGCCCTTGCCGTCTCCGGCGCGACGCTTTTTGTAGCGTCGATCGCCTCGGCCCAGTCGTACAACCTCATCGGCCCCTCAAGCTCGTCCACTCCGTATGTTGTCCCCGCAAACGGCAACAGCGTGGTCACCGACATCATCTCGATCCTCACCGTCGGCGACTCGATCGGCGGATACGTGTTCACCGGCATCCCCGACGGCATGGGAGCTTTTCCAGCCGGCACCGGTTCGATGGATCTCTTCATCAACCACGAGTTCACCGCTGCCGCGGGCAACGTCCAGCACGCGTTCCAGCCCCGCGGCTTCAAGGGCGGCTCGTACGTCGATCACTTCAACATCACCACCGATCAGGGTGCGAACTTTCTCGCAGTGAACTCGGGTGCTGAGGCAATCCTCACGTCGAACGCGACGACCAACGGCACCGGCGGATCGCTCTTCAACTTCGCCCGCTTCTGCTCGGCGGACGTCCCGGCGGTTTCGGCGCTCTACAACAGCACCACCGGCCTCGGTTCGCAGAACCGCTTCTACATCGTGGGTGAGGAGTCCGGCGCTGGGGGCCGCCAGACCGCGATTGATCTCAGCACTGGCGTGCTGTACCAGCTTCCCGCATTCGATCCGCTTCTGGGCGGGTGGGAGAACTGCCTGGCCCGTCCGTACGAGAGCGACACGACAGTCATGGTCGCCACCTCCGACGGCGGCGCGAACCGCGTGTTCCTCTACGTCGGAACCAAGCAGAGCACCGGAACCGAAGTTGAGAAGGCCGGACTCATGAACGGCACTGGTTGGGGAATCCAGGTCCAGGTCGACAGCACTAACGTGGCCGCCGAGAGTCGCGAGTTCTGCCTCGGCTCCTCGACTCCGGTCTACAGCGGTACCTTCACCGTCGGTGCGGCAGGCGCCGCTGCGGGTACCACGTTCCTTCGCCCGGAGGACGGCG
>JBBQCR010000181.1:0-7007 GCA_038318935.1 Phycisphaerales bacterium | reverse complement strand
AATCGTTGCGACCCGTCGTCGATCCTCGCCATTCCAACGCCCGCTCCTCGTCGGCTGAGTCGACGATCACGAACGCCACGGAGATCGACGACCAAAACGACGACGGCCCCGCGCGAAGCGAGGCCGTCGAGGTAGACGTGTGTCTGCACCGGGTCGTTGACGATCCGGGCGCTGGGGCTCCGGACTCGGCGACGTCAGTGGGACGCTGGCTTGGTCGGCTCGGCGTCAGCGGTCTGTGCGGCGGCGGGCTTTTCGGTGGCGGGCCTTGGGCTGAGTTCGGGTACGAAGTCGACTTCGCCGGTCTCGATGTCGTACACCGCACCGACCACGCGCAGGCCCTTGGTGGCGATGAAGTCCTTGATGGTCGGTTCGGCGTTTCGCAGGGCGAAGACCGTCCGTTGCACATTGCGAATCACCGCGTTCTTGAGAGCGTCACCGCTCTCGCCCTTGGTCTCTTCGACCGCGGGCATGATCTGCGTGACCACCGCCGGAAGATGTCCGGGAAGGTCGCTGCCGGACTTGCCAGCTTGCGAGGTTTCGACGGCGGCCTTGACCGCGCCGCACTTGGTGTGGCCCATGACCACGATCAGCTTCGAGCCCAGATGCTCGACCGCATACTCCATCGAACCCAGCGTGAGGTCGTCGCTGGTGTTGCCCGCGACGCGCACCACGAAGAGATCGCCGAGTTCCTGATCAAAGACAAGTTCCGGCGGCACGCGCGAATCGGCGCAGCTCAGAACGATGGCGAAGGGATGCTGACCCTTTGCGAGTTCGCCGCGCCGGGAGAAGCTGCGCGGAGTGGTGTTGTCGAGGTCGTGGACAAAGCGAGCGTTGCCTTCGACGAGTCGCCGCATGGCGCTGTCGGGATCGACGCTCTCCATCGCTTCGGGTCGAGTCGCCGCCACCGTCGGAGTCGGCTCCGTGGGGCTGTTGACTTCGGTGGACGGGTGGGCTTGCGGGTCGGTCGCGCTCGGACTGGCTTGCGGCGCGACCGGTGCGGAATCGGGTTTCAGCGGAGTCTCGACCACCTTCGGCACGATCTTGTCACCCCGCGCCCCTGGCTTCTCTTGGGACTTCCCCGGCTGGGACGTTCCCGGCTGGGACGTTCCCGGCTGGTACGTTCCGGGCTGGGACTTCGCGGGTGCCCGCTCCTGAGGCTTGGCCGCGGGGCGCGTGCTGGGTGTGTGCGGATCGCCAGCCGCAGCGGCAAGCGAGAGCGTGACGACGCAGCCCAGCGCAAGCACAGGGCGAATCGCCATGGTGCGGCGTGTGCGATCGCCCGCACTCACCGGTGTGCCACGTGGGAGGTCGCTGCTACCGCTGCGGAAGTGGATCTGGCTCATGACGCGAACATCGACCCGGCAACGGTCCCACTTCAGCCCGGGTCTCGGCAGCGGTCGAAAAACACGCCCCGTCGAGCAACTGCTCGGAAAGCGACAACCCCCGCAGAGTCTGCGAGGGTCATCGACGTTCAGAGCCACCCACGGGATTTGAACCCGTGACCTGAGCTTTACGAAAGCTCCGCTCTACCGCTGAGCTAGGGTGGCATATGCAGGGTCCGGCATCCTCCCTGAGGTTGATGCCGAGATGCGTTCAATATGGTTCCGGCATGGTTCCGGCATGGTTCCGGCATCCGTTTCGGCGGCAGTCCGTCGATCGTTCGTGGGCCGGAGAGTGTACCGAAGCCCTCAGCGACTCGCCGAATGGGCAGACGTTCGGTGCCCTTCGCACGGCGAAGCGGGATTCCTCACTTCGTAATTAGCTTCACGGTTTCGGCCGAAGAGAGGTCGAGCGCCCCATAGAGCCGTCCCGCGGCTTCGGCCAACGGTCCCGCACTCGATGCGACCAGGGCCCGCAAGGCCTCGACTTGCCGCGGCTCCGCCTGGTTGCCGAAGTGACGAGCGCTCGCTGCTGCGCGGCCGAGAAGTTCGATCTTTTCGGATTCGTCGGTCGCTGCGAGCGACGCGTCGATGAGCTTCCGCTGCGGAGCGGTGCCCGGCAACAGCGCGATCACATCGGCGACGAGCAGGCGCACACCGCCGGATCGTTTGTCGAGCGCGTCCATGAGCGGCTGCTGGGCGTCACTGATGGAGAACACCGGGCTCTTAGAGACCGCGATCTTGTTCAACGTCGCCAGGCTCCGAACGGTGTAATCCAAGGCCTCGTCCTCGGTCATGCGACCGCCTGACTGCCGTGCGAACACTTGGTTGACGGCGTTCTCAAAGCTCTCCGGGCTGCCGTTGGCGGGCCACACCACGACACCGGGATCGCGATCAAGCGCCGCGACCGCGGTGGGAGCGTCGGTCTCCGCGACAACCACCACAATCGGGGCGGCTGCCGTGGCGTTGGCGTTTCGTGCGGCGGCGACGCCGTCCTTCACCGACTGCACATTGCCAGAGACCACTAGGACATCGAGGCCGATCGAACTGGCGAGCTCCGGTTCGAAGTCAGCGAATGTGCCGGCACCGGTGAGGGTGGTGAAGCCAAGTCCGGCGAGCTTGCCCGAGATCTGGCGACGATCTTCGTCGGAGCTGGCGATGACGCCGCCGACAATGGTCCCTGCGTCGCGCACCGCGGAGGCGAGAATCGGAACCACCGAGAAGTCGCCCGCGAACGTCTTCTCTGGAAGCGCGTTGCCGATCGCCAAGGCCGCTTCGTACTGCACGCGCTTCTCGGGGTAACGCAGACTCTCAAGGAGCGGCTGTCGCCCCGACTGCCCGATGAGATTGGTTGCACCAGCGGTCTGCGAGAGGGCACTGATTCCATCGCGCACCAAGGCGGTGTCTTTACTGTCGAGACCCAGGGCCAGCACCGCCGAGTCGATCGACGGTCCCGCGGCCATCGCGAAGAAGCTGGGCGTGTAGGCGGTGGTTCCAAAGATCGGGTCGGTCGTGCCGTTGGGAAGCCGATCCTCGCGACGGAGATCGCTGGCGATGTAGACCGCCAACGCAGCGCTGTTGTTGGCGTCGAAGCTGAGGGCTTGCTTCGCCATCTTCATCGCCATGACGTCGGTAAAGATCTCCGTCGGCACCGGGGTCGGAGTCAGTCCGCCAAACGCGTCGTAGGTCCAGACGTTGTTCACCGATTCGGTCGGGTAGCTGACGAGCGACTCGTCTGCCTCAAAGAACCGCCGCGCGAGCTCACCGAACTGGGCGCTGGTACTGGTGGCCGTCGCGCCAATGCGATTGAAGGCCCGCGTGGCCGATTCCTTCACATCGGTCGAGGTCTTGGGGTCGTTGGCAAGTTCCAGAAGAAACGGGGCCGCGGCGGGGTATCCGATCTCGCCGAGCATGTCCGCGACCTTCCGCTGATTCACCGGATCGAGCTTCATCAGCGCGGCCGTGAGCGGCAGGACTGCGTAGCGACGCATCGACTCTATGACCTCGGTGGAAGCGACCTCCAAGGAAACGTCCTTGCCGTTGGTCACGGTCTTCAGCAGCGCCGGCATCGCGTACTCACCGGCGGCAGAGAGACGCTCCTTCGCGAACATCTGCTGACGCAGCGTTCCGTTGAGCATCGCAATCGCGTCCTCGATCCGCTTCGGTTGTCGAGCAAGTTCAAGTCGGCCGGCGCGAAGCATTTCCTCGTAACGAATCGCCAGGTCTTGAACACCATCCATGCCGCGACCGCGGGTCATCACTTTGTCGAAGCGCTCCCCGAGATTGTTGTCATCAACGATCGACGCCAACTCGGAAGCGGTCAGTCCGCCGTCGAGCAGGGCTTGGGCCTGCGAGGCAGCCATGTCGGGCTTGGCAATCTGGATGTAGTGAAGGAACTGCTGAAGTTGCTGGAGGGCGTTGCCGGGAGTCTTGGCGACGGCGTTCGGCGCTGCTGTGGGAGCTGCAGCGGGCGCTGCATCCTGCGTCAGCGCGAGGGACCCGGGGTTGGCAATCCTGTTTGCGAGCGGGTCTGCCTGTGCACTGCCCGTGAGGGCCGTGACCGTCGCCGTTGTCGCCAGCAGGGTTGTGGCGGTAAGGACGGCACGGACTCGCAGGGTGGATCGCATCGGTCGTAGCTCCGCGGAGAGAAAAGAGAGAAGAACTCGCAAAGTCCGCAGCGTCGGGGCGCAACGCGCGGGAAGTCTGGAATGTACGTGAGCCAGCCGGAAGGTGTCAATGCAGAAGAGCCATCACCCGTATACTCCCGCCCTGCCAAGGCGCTCGGTGGCCGGATGCCACCGATGTCGCGACGAGGGCCAATGGCTTTCGTCGCGATGGATAGGGAAGGCGGTGCAAAACCGCCGCGGACGCGCCGCCGTAACGGGTGCGATTGGACCGCCAACGATCGCGCGTCGTGTCACCACGAGGCCACTGATGTCGTCGCTTGCGACGCGATCGGGAAGGCCGACACGACATGCCCGAAGCCGGAAGACCTGCCTTGGCTCCGTTTCCGCGACCCGCGCTCGAACGCGTGTCGCCCTCTGCCGTCGGCGCGACTCCGACGATGAGAAAGGTCTCTCTCCGTGGCAAGCACGGCGCTGCATCGTTTGTCGTTGGCCGTTGGGCTCGCGTTGGCTCTCACCTGCGCGGCCGACCGCGCGGCCTCCGCCGATTCCCCGTTCGCGACCACTGTCGTTTCCTACACCCCGGGCATGGGAGCGGTCGCGGGCTACACCAATCCTCTGGTGGCCCTCGGTTCTCCGGAGCGCTTCACCGGCGACGGATTCAGTCCGCAGGTGGTGACGCCATTTCAGCCCGCGTTTCTCACCAGCGAGGTGGTGTCTATCGGCGTTGGCGGCTCGCTCGTTCTCAGCTTCGACCACGATGTCTTGGACGATCCGAACAATCCGTTCGGCATCGACCTCTTGGTCTTCTCGAACGCATTCTTCAGTGATGCGGTGGCTGGTGCTGGCATCGTCGGTTCGTTGATCGGTGAAGGAGGGGCGATTTCCGTGAGTAGCGACGGCGTGCGCTGGACCGTCGTTCCCAATGTGGTCGCCGACGGCGGCTTCCCGACTCTGGGCTACCTCGACGTGGCGCCGTACGCGACCGTGCCCGGCAGCGTGTTGAGTGATTTCACCCGCCCGGTCGATCCGAGTATGGGTGGCGTGGGGATGATCGGAATGGACTGGCCCAGTCTCCTCGTCGCGTACGACGGCGCGGGAGGCGGCGTCGGTATCGACCTCGCGACCGTGGGCCTGGCGAGCATTCGTTATGTACGCATCAGTGGCGCTGCGTCCTTTGGTCTCTCGCCCGAAGTGGACGCGATCGCCGATGTCGCGGCGGCTTCCTCGCCCGCCGACCTCGATGGCAACGGCTCGGTGAATGCCGCGGATCTGGCGATCCTCTTGGGAGCGTGGACCGGAAGTGGAGGATCGGGCGGCGGCGACGCAGACCTCGATGGCGACGGCGACGTCGACGCGAGCGATCTCGCGATCCTGCTCGGAGCGTGGCAATGAAGCGCCGCGCACGCGGGCTCACGCTTATCGAGGTTCTCGTCACCGTCAGCATCATCATTCTGCTCATGTCGATCGCTGTCCCTGGGCTGAAGACGGTGCAGGATGCCAGCCGGGGCGCCCGATGCAGCGCCAATCTTCGGCAGCTCGGGACGGCGGCGTTGACCTACGCGAGCAACAACAACGATCGGATGCCCGCAGCGATCCTCTTCATCGGGGAGAGCACGGGATTGCGTACCGTCTGCTGGGACACCGAACAGTTGCCCGATGGTTCGGTACGACCGGGACCGATGTGGACCTACAGCGACGCGCCGACGCGCGGCAACGGCGAGCTTCTTCAATGCCCCGCGTTCGATGGCCCGAGTACCTTCGGCGGCGATCTGAACTGGGGCTACAACTACAACACGAGTTACATCGGTGCCGAAGGACGCTTTCCCGAAATGTCCCCCGACGGCCACTGGCTCGACGGATGGAGCGTGGCACGAGCGGGCATTCCGCCCTCCCAGCATCGACGCCCCGAGACGACGGCTCTCCTCGGTGACGCGGGGTGGAAAGGCGGGGCCAACAAGTTCATGCGCTCGCCCTCGGCGATCGTTGAGGGCGACCTTGGCATCGCGTATTCAGGGGGGCAGGCGTTTCGCCACCGCGGCTGCAGCCACGCGGTCTTTCTCGATGGTCACGTGACGCCCTGCGACCGTTGTTGCGAAGGCGAACTCGCCACCCCGCAACTCCTTGAGGACGTCATGGGCTATCCCGCGAACGGATTCCTTTCCGAAGACGACAGCGTTTACGATCCACGTTGACGACATCGCGGAACTCTCCGCTGGTTCGTCGCTCTGACCTCCCGTGCTTTACATCGATCGATGCGTCTGTGTCGGCTGCCCGTTCACCGAGCTGAAGAAACTCGCGCGTGAACAATCCCTCGACTTCGACGGGTTGGCCCGAAGTACCGGCTGCGGCGACGGCTGCGGACTGTGCAGGCCGTATATCAAGGCCATGCTGCGCACCGGGCAGACGGTGTTCACGGAGTTGATCTGCGAGCCGGAACCAGTTCGGCCGGAACCAGGTCGGCCGACCAAGCCTCCCAGCGCGTCGCAGCGCCATCAACGACCTGTCGAAGAAGTGGCCTGAGCTGCATGCTTCCCGAGGTGCGTTTCCGTCGCAGATGAAGAGGCTAGCGCGTGATGATGAGCATTTGTGTCATCCGCATCATGATGATCATGATGATCATGATCATCATGCCCTCGTCCCCCCGCTCCGCCTGGTCGGCGCGGTACGCCTACGAATACCGACCTACCCCCGCCGCGTCCGCCGCCTTCCACCGAACGCGCCGATCAGGACCACCGCCGCGCCGGGCGAAGGCACCGACGAGAACCAGAAGTTGTCGAAGTTGACGGTATCGCAGTAGTACGGTGGGTCGGTAGTGCTCACGTCGTACAAGAGGACGCGATCGAAGACTTGTCCGTCGGAGACGATACCGCCGAAGCCAATGCCGCCGATGAACGGGCTTTGATAAACGATCTCGTTGCCGTGGTACGCCCGGACGAACATGCTGCCGAGGTAGTAGGCACCGAATGCCCGCATGGGGCTGTCAAAGGTGAGCTCGACCTTG
>JBBQCR010000180.1:0-7042 GCA_038318935.1 Phycisphaerales bacterium | reverse complement strand
CGACGGTGCTGATGACCGGCGAATCGGGAACCGGCAAGAGCCTCATCGCCAGGGCGATCCATCGCAATTCTCCGCGAGCCGAGAAGCCCTACGTTGAACTCTCCTGTGGCTCGATTCCAGAAACGCTTCTTGAGAGCGAGCTCTTCGGCCACGTCAAGGGCGCCTTTACGGGGGCCCACGCGGACAAGAAGGGACGCTTTCTTGCCGCCCATGGCGGCACGCTCTTCCTCGACGAAATCAACAGTGCCTCGCCGGGCATGCAGCTCAAGCTACTGCGTGTACTTCAGGAGCGTAAGTTTGAGCCGGTCGGATCGAGCGAGACCATCGAGGTCGATGTTCGAGTGATCCTCGCAAGTAACCAGCCTCTTGAGCAACTTGTCGCGGCTGGGCAGTTCCGGCAGGACCTCTACTACCGCATCAACGTCCTCACCATTGAGCTTCCGCCGCTGCGGGATCGTGTCGCCGACATCCCGGTCCTCGCCGAGCACTTCCTCAAGATTCGCTGTCTTGAGCACCACCGGCAGATCGCGGGATTCAGTGAAGAAGCGCTCGCGCTCCTCTGCCGCTATCCGTTCCCGGGCAACGTGCGGGAACTGGAGAACGTCGTCGAGCGGGCGGTCGTCCTCTCACGGAGTGGGATCATTCAGGCCACCGATCTGCCGGCGACGGTGACGCAGGGTGGTTTCTCGCCGCTCTCGGCGGGTGCAAGCCTTCGGCCAATGCAGACGTCGAGTTCTGCCGCGAGTGCCGCTGCCGAGTCTGCAAATCCGGGGTCCTCAGAATCGACCCGGCTGAAACTGGCGTCATCGGACGAGGCTCCGTGGATCCCGATGACGCTCGAGGAAGCCCTCCGTGAGCCCGAACGCCGGATCTTGCAGCAGGCGCTCAAGGCCAATCATTGGAATCGCCAACGGACCGCCGACCAGCTCGGAATCAACCGGACCACGCTCTACAAGAAGCTCAAGTCGCTCGGACTCGAGGCCGGGGGCGAAGGACTCGGACGCGCGAGCTAGAAGGTCCGAGTAGTTCCGGACGGTCCGGGAGTCGGGACAACTTGGGCAAATGTCTCCGGCGGCAACGGCGCGGAGACTCGGAATCACCCTCGATCATCGAACCCGACTCGCGTTTCTGCGAACGGGATGCATGTTTTGTCCGCCTCGCCGCGCCTTTCGTCCGCCTCCGGGCGTATAGGCTGGTCGAGGCTACAGCCTATCCGCGGACCGGATAGGTTTAGAGTCACAGGTCTCGAACACCTGCGACGACGGGCATTGAGAGGATCGATTGCCCGGCTTTCGCCTTCACGTCACTCGCTCGAGCTCGCATTGCGTCGAGCAGACAAGGGATCATGAGATGGGGATGTCTCTCCTAAACACGATGGGCGTTGGCCTCGCCGCGCTTTGCATGACGTCGGCGGGTTTCGCACAGACCTTCACCGGTCCAACACCGTACCTGAAGGCCGCTGACAGTCCGTTTTTCGGTACCTCGCAAGTGGGAGTCGCGTACTTCCTTGAGGACTTCGAAGACGGCCTCCTGAACACCCCTGGCCTCTTGACCTCCCCCGACCCAAACACCGTGGTGACCTCGCCGGGCGCGACGACCGAGTCGGTGGACATCGACGACTTCGCGATCGACGGTTTTGGTACGGCCGGACGCTCGATCGCCAACCTGACCACAGGCGTCCTGACGCTGCAGTTCGACAACGTCGTACTAGGCAGCTACCCGACCCAGGTGGGATTCGTCTTCACCAACGGCGCCCAGAACGGCAACGTCACGCTCACGGTAATCAGCGGCGGCGGTTCGTTCGCCTTCAATACGTTCACCGCCGTTGGCGATGCCTTCAACAACGGCGGTACTGCCGAAGATCGCTTCATGGGAGTCACTTGGCCTGCGGGAATTTCGCAGATCCAGATCGCTGGCTCCGGCGGCACCATCCAAGTCGATCACATCCAGTACTCGGCTGGTACAGCGGGCATTCCTTACGTGAAAGACCGCTTCAACGGCGACACGAAGTCTGACATCGCCCTGCACAACCCGACCACCAATGCTGCAGCGGTCTGGTACATGGATGGGCTGACGAAGACCGGCGGCGGCGCGACCAGCGTCGTCCCGACGTCTGGCTGGGTCTCGCAAGGCACCGGTGACTTCAACGACGACGGCTTCGCGGACATTCTCTGGCGTGACGCCAGCAACACGTTCCGTATCTGGTTGATGAACGGCCAAACCGTCACGACGAGCAGCGTCATCGTCGGCGCGGGTGCCGTACCGCCGACGACCACGGTCGTCGGAATTGCGGATGTGAACGGTGACGACAAGGCGGACATCGTGTTCCGAAACGGCCTCACCAACAACATCGTCGTCTGGATCATGGATGGCGTCACTCGCGTCAGCAGCACCACGATCGGAAACGTCGGAATGCTTGAGACCGTCGGATTGGGTGACGTCAACGGCGATAGCAAGGCCGATCTCATCCTTCGCGATGCTGTCGGCGTAGTCAGCGGCTGGCTGCTCGATGGCACCACGGTCATCAAGACCGGAAACCTCGGCGGCGCAAGCGCGATCAGCTCGATCTGGGCCATCCAGGCCATCGGCGATCTCGACGGCGACGGCCGCGCTGACCTCGTCTGGCGAAACACTTCCACCGGGCAGGTCAATGGTTGGCTGCTTGAATCGCTGTACCGCAAGCAGGGTGGCGCGATGGGCACCATCCCCCTCGACTGGACCTTGGAGTGCACCGCCGATCTCAATGGCAACGCCAAGGGCGACTTGGTCTGGACCAACGCAACGACCGGTCAAATCAACGGCTGGATCATGAACGGCCTCACTAAGCTCTCGGGCGGAAACATCAATACTGTTCCGACCACGTGGTCCGTCATCAACCGCTGATCCCAACCGAGGTTGGCAACCCACAAGTCTGCTCCGACGGCCGTCCGAAGGGACGGCCGTCGGTCTTTTTGCTCGCTCCCATGCGACTGGCGAGGCAAGCCAGCGTATACGCTGACCTCCTCGTGGGACTTCGAGGAACACCAGTGATGGCACGATGGACGAGCGGGTTGATGATGACGGCGGTTGCGCTGATGACAACCGGCGTTGCAATGGCGCAGACGTGGACGGGCCTGATTCCGTACACAAGCGTCGCCAATAGCCCCTACTTCGCGACGCAGACCGTCATGAAGCAGTACTACCTCGAGGACTTCGAGGATGTCACCATTGACAGCCTTGGACTGTCGATCCCCGACGGCCTCCTCATCGGACCGAGCGCCACGACCGACTCGGTCGACATCGACGACTACACGCTCAACGGCTCCGGCACCGGCGGTGTGTCACTGCGCCCTGCAGGCACAACCGTCACGATGCAGTTCGACAACGCGGCGCTGGGCGGCTACCCAACCAAGGTCGGGTTCGTCTGGACCGACGGCCCGCAAAACACCACGATCCAAGTCACCGCCACCAACGCCCAAAACATTTCCGTCGTCCAGTTGTACTCTGGACTCGGCGACGGAAGCGTCTCGGGCACCACCGCGGAAGACCGCTTCATCGGCATTGAGTGGCCCGCTGGGATCGCCCAACTCCGGGTGCAGGCGCTGTCGATCTTCATGGAGATCGACCACGTGCAATACAACGCGCCGTCGCTCGGGCCGCTCTACGTGCGGGATCGCATGAATGCCGACGCCACGGGCGACCTCCTGTGGCACAACCCAACCACGGGCGCGGTCGGGGTGTGGTTCACGAACGGGCTGACCAAGTCGGGCGGACCCGCAACGATCAGCGCACCGCTCACCTGGTCGGTGCAGGGGATGGGTGATCTCGACGACGACGGCGACGCGGACCTCCTCTGGAAGGACAGCGCGACCAACCTCTTTCACGTGTGGTTGATGGACGGACAGACTGTCTCGACCAACTCGGTGGTGCTCAACTCCTCCCCCGTCGCCGCCAACTTCGTGGTACTTGCCATCGCTGATTTCGACGGGGATCGCAAGGCGGACGTCCTGCTGCGCGACAACAACAATGGTCAGACGATCGTCTGGAAGATGAACGCCAATGTCCGCGTATCCGGATCGGTGATTGCAGGCGGCAACATGCCTCCGGCGACCTTTCAGTTCATCGGGACCGGCGACTTCAACGGCGACGGTCGCCAGGATCTTTTGTGGCGGCGCATCTCCGACGGCGTGATTCTTGGTTGGCTGATGAACGGGTTTGTTCCGATCGAGTCGGCAGTCATCGGCAACGCCAGCCCGATTACGAGCGAGTGGCAAATCGGGGCGATCGGCGACCTGAACGGCGACGGTCGGGCGGATGTGATCTGGCGGAACACCACGACAGGCGTCGTCAACGGCTGGATCATGAACAACCTCTACCGCGCGAGCGGCGGCGGAATTGGCACGATCCCGCTCGCGTGGACGATGCGCTGCGCCGCCGACGTCAACGGTGATGGCAGAGCCGATGTGATCTGGACCAACGCATCGACTGGTCAGGTCAATGGCTGGCTCATGAACGGCCTGACGAAGCTCTCCGGCGGCACGATCGCCACGATTCAGATCGCCAATTGGAATCTGCTCAACCCCGATTGAGCCGGACGAAACGCGTCGATCACGACTCCATCGCGCGACATCACGTGAAGCTCAACGATCGCAGCATCGGGATATCGATGCAGCGATGCGATGCTTGCTAAGTTCGCCCGGTTGTCTTTTTCGAATCTTGCCGGTTTACCTATCGACAGCTCCCCTATCGATCGGTACCGTCGGATTGTTGGCCCCGCGTTCTTCGCCGTGCGTTCGTCGCCGGTGCATTTCTTCGGACGTGGGTTAAGGGTTCTGGAACCTGGTTTTCCCGGAGTTTCCTTATGTCCTCGCGCCTCTCCACTACTGGAAGGCTGACCGCTATCGCATGCGGTTTCAGCCTTGTCTTGCCCGCCGCGAACGCCGATTTCATCGAGCTCCAGGGCGTGCCTTGGATCACGACGCTCAACGGTGAAACGTATCGGGTACTCGATCTCTATATGGCAAGCCAATTGCCTACCGATCGCCTCCTGCTGATCTGGAACACCGCCGTCGACCTTCATGCGAAGCCCGGCGCGAAGTTCTTTCATCAACCGTTGCCGGGGGGCGCGATGACGTCGCTCCCCGTCTGCTACGAGGATCAGCCCGGAGCCTGGTCGGTCGACACGTACGTCTCGCTCGGCGGAGAGCAGTGCCTCACCTCCGGCATGTGCAGCTTCACGCCCGACACGCCCAACGCGTTCCTGGTGACTTCCGCCAACGTGAGTTCGCCCGCCGGTTGGTACATCATTCCGCCGATCTCTCAACAGAATGAAGCCGGGGCGGACAACAGGATCCACGTGGCGCGGTTCACGATCCGTGATGCTGATTGGGTACCTGGGTCCTACCTCGATGCCAGTTGGACCGTCGGCTGGGCCGCAGGCTACGGGAGCTATGCCCAATTCAGCGCGCTCGATGGAAGCTTCGAGTACCCGGCCTCCGCGGACTCGGAGCCTGCGTTCGACCAACCCGGCGCCGGCGCGCCCGGCGTTCCGCTTCCCCCGCCCGCTCCGGCGGGGTCCATTGCGGCGTCCGAGGCCGTTTGGGTTGCACCCGGCGGTTGGCTCGTTGGTCTTCAGATCGCTGGACTTCAACTCGTCGATGCCAAGTGCGTCCAGCCAGCGCTGCCGATGACTTGGATTCCCGCAGGCCGCGCCGACCTTGACGGTGACGGGGATCTGGACTTCGTCTTCCAGCATTCCCAAACCCATGCCGCGTATGGCGTCCTGATGCAGGACGGCGCCGTCGCAAACGCCGCGCTCATCGGAGTCGCACCGGGGCCGAAGTGGGCGGTCATCGGGGTGGGCGACGTTTCAGGCGACGGCAAGGCCGATCTTGTTTGGCGCAACTTCGATAGTGGCATTGGTCAAGTCCGCGTTTGGAAGCTGAATGGACTTCAGGTCCTCTCGAACAACCAGATCGGGATTTCGGTGGGCTTTGAGATGATCGCCATGGGCGACTTCAACAACGATGGTCGTGACGATCTCCTGTGGCGTTGGCAGTTCACGAACTCGCTGACGGTCTGGCAACTGAATGGAGGATCGCCACCGATCGCCAAGAGTTTCGGCGGCATCAATCCCGTCGGGCAGAACTGGAAGGTCGCCGCGACGCTCGATCTCGATGGAGATGGCGACGACGACCTGGTTTGGAAGAACAGCGATAACGGCAACGTGAACGGTTGGATCGTCCAGAACTCCGCGAAAGTCGGTGGCGGACTGATTGCTCCGGCGGTCGGCGCGATGTGGCAATGCGCGAGCACCAGCGACCTTGATGGCGACGGCGACAAAGACATCCTCTGGCAGCAGCAGACCGACGGCAAGGTCAATGGCTGGCTGATGCAGGGCTTGGTGAAACAGTCGGGTGCAACCATCTTCAGTTGCACTCCCGATTGGATGCCCGTGCGCTGACCAACACTCTCTGCCTCTCCCCGCAGGACCATCGGGTCTCCCCTCGCCCGGTGGTCCTGCTTCTTGCTTGCGCTCCGCCTACCACGTCCGATCATCCTCATCTCCGGCGAGAGAGGAACCGGTCGTTGCTCGCTCTCGTACCCTCTGTGCGTGTCGTATCGATTGGCGCGGCTGTGCTGATCGACGGGATCAGGTCGGGTTGAAGCGTCGCGAGCGCTCCGCCGATGGTCTTCGTACGGGGAGCTGATGCTCGCCGCGACAATGGCCGCTTCAAGCAGCTCCGCTGCCGCTGTATAGGGGATTCGATAATGCGCCGACCGTCCATACTCCTCGTCGCGACCGTATGCAGCGTCGCGATCGCATCCGATTTTGAACTCGCCCCCCGCGCCAGCGCCGACTTCGTGCGCTTCGAGGCGGACAACTATCCGGCTACCGCGGGCGGCAACGGCTATCAAGTCATCGACGTCTACGCGGTGTTCACCGCCGCAGGTGACCGGGTGCTGAACTGCTTCGATGTCGATCTCGCGCTCGCCGGAGCGGGCACCACCAATTTCTACCAAGCGAGCATTCCGGGCACGTGGCCGGCCTCGGGACTTCCGG
>JBBQCR010000179.1:0-7067 GCA_038318935.1 Phycisphaerales bacterium | reverse complement strand
CCGAACATCCTTCTGTACAGCGATCGCTGCATCATGTGCACGCGCTGCGTGCGGTTCACCCGTGAAGTGTCAGGTACCGGCGAACTGATGGTGGATGGACGCGGATCGACCGAACAGATCGATGTCTTCCCCGGATTGGCGCTCGACAACGAACTGGCCAGTAACGTCATCGACATCTGTCCGGTGGGCGCGCTCCTGGATAAGGACTTCCTGTTCCAGCAACGCGTCTGGTACCTCAAGAAGACGCCATCGATCGACGGCATCACCGCCAGCGGTGACAACATCACGGTCGAGCACAACGAAGGTCGCGTGTATCGCATCAAGCCGCGAGCGAACGCCGACGTGAACCGGTGGTGGATCACCGACGAGGTGCGCTACGGTTGGAAGTTCGTGCACGACGAAGCGCGACTGACGCTGCCCGTTCTCAAGGACGCGGATCCGTTTTCGGCGATCCGTCCGCAGGAAGCGTGGGAGACGTCGATCGCTCGCGTCGATGCTCAGATGCGCTCGCTCGGCTCGGTGGCACAGAAGCGACTCGCGATGCTCGTCAGTCCGATGCTCAGTTGCGAAGACGCGTTCCTGCTCGGGCAGTACGCGTACGCGGTCGATCCGAATGCCCTGCTCGCGGTCGGTCCGATTCCAATGCACGGCAGCGACAAGGAGTTTCCCGGCGGATTCACGATGTACGCGGAGAAGGCGCCGAACGCCCGCGGCGTGCGGCGGGTGCTGGAAGCACTGTCCAAGGGCAAGCGCGTCGAGGACTACGCCGGGTTCCTGCGCGACGTGCAGAAGCCCGAGTTCGGCGCCGCAATCGTGACTGGCAACTATCCGAGCGAGTGGGTGACGCCAGCGCTGGTCGATGCGCTCAAGAAGGTGTTTCTCGTCGTCGTCGACACGATGCCGAGTCGCCTGACCGCGATGGCCGATGTCACGCTGCCGAGCGTCACCTGGTGCGAGAAGGCCGGAACGTTCGAGAACGCCAAACATCGCATGCAGGTCTTCCGTCAGGCGATCGCGCCGACGGAGTTCGCCAAGAGCGAAGCCCAGATCGGTTTGGAACTCCTCGCCGATTGGCAGGGAGGCCACGGCAGGGCCTACGACGATGCAGCGTGCCGAGCCATCATGGCGAAGATCGCGGGCCTCGAGGGTCTCGCGACCGCTCACCTTCCGAGCGCTGAGCATGAGCGGGTCACGAGCGACATGGTGATGGTCGAGCTCTGAGAACGGTCTCGCTTCGAGCGCAACGACATCATGCGCCAACGAAGTGCCATCGCTGAAGTCTGGGCTCAGGCCTGGCCCACCGTGTTGACGATGATGTCGTACACGGTGATGCAGTTCGCCGACAGTCTGATGGTGGCCGAAGTCGGTCCGATGGAGGTGGCGGCCCAGGGCAACGGCGGGGTGTGGCAATTCACGCTTGTGGCGTTCCTGTTTGGCATCGTGACGATGGTCAACACCTTCGTCAGTCAGAATGTCGGCGCGGAACGGCCGCACGAGGCGGCGAAGTATGGCTGGGCCGGGCTGTGGTTCTCGCTGATCGCGTGGATCACACTGCTGATTCCGTTCGCGTTTCTACTCCCGACGTTCTTCCGGATGATGGGTCACGAGCCACGACTCGTCGAACTCGAAAGTTCGTACGCCCAGGTGCTCCTCTTCGGCGGCTTCATCGCGCTGACAGCCAAGAGCATGAGCAACTTCTTCTTCGGGATCGGCCGCCCGAAGGTGATCGCCGTCGCCGCGATCGTCGGCAACGTCGTCAACGTGATCCTCAACTTCATTCTGATCTACGGCGAGCGAGGATTGCCGAGTCTCGGGCTGCCGGGAATCACGGGAACGCCGGCGCTCGGCGTCACCGGCGCGGCGATCGCGACGGTGTGCGGCACCGCGGCGGAGTGCGCGATTCCGCTGACGATCTTTCTCGGGTCGCGCATGCATGCGCGATTCGGGACGCGGAACGATTGGGGTTTCCGATGGGCGCCGATCAACGACCTGCTCCAGCGCGGATGGCCCAACGCGCTGTCGTTCGGCAACGAACTGATCTGCTGGGCGATCTTCATGAGCGTGCTCGTCGGCTCATTCGGCACGCTGCATCAGACTGCCGGTTGGGTGACGCTGCGCTACATGCATCTCTCGTTCATGCCCGCAGTGGGTTTCGCGATGGCGGCGACCTCACTGGTCGGTCGCAACATCGGAGCCGGCAACCCGGATCTCGCGGTGCAGCGGGCTCGCGTCGCCGCGGTGATGGCCCTCGTGTACATGACCGTGTGCGGGCTTCTGATGTGGTGGTTCCGAGCGGAACTCATCGGGCTGTTTACGCGGGGCGAGAACACGCATCCCGACGATGCGGTCCGCATCATCGCCATCGGTAGCACGATGATGATCTGCGCTGCGGTGTTCCAAACGTTTGATGCAATCGGTATCGTCTATTCCGGGGCCCTGCGCGGCGCGGGCGACACGACGGTACCGGGCATCGTGACCGTCGTTCTTTCATGGACGATCATCGTGGGCGGAGGCTGGCTGCTTGCGACGCGCGTTCCGCAGTGGGAGAGCGCCGGACCGTGGATCGCCTCGGCGGTCTACATCATCCTGCTCGGTGTCTTCATGGTGTGGCGATTCGAAGGCGGTCGCTGGCGGGCGATTCATTTGCTGGATCAGAAGCCGATGGAAGTCGTTTCATGAGCGTTGCGAGCGAATCGACTGGCGTGATAGCCTTGAAGACATGCTATCGCGACTGATGCAGCTTCTCCTGCTTGCCGTTGCAACACCCGTGATGTGCGAGCAGTCGCATGCGGACGGGAAGTTCTTCCGAGCTGCGGCCACCCAGTTCACGAACAGCCCAGCGATGCCATCGCAAGCCGCGGTGATCGGCCACCACGACGGCATCGAGACGCTCATCGTCGAAAGCGGCGTGGCATCCACCGGTGAACCGATGGCGTGGTTGATTCCGGTGCCGGCGGTGCCGACCTCAATCGCACCTGCATCGCGCGGGACGGTCATGACGGCGATGGAACTAGTCGGGCCACAGGCCTTTCCGCGGGAGGATGTCGAGCGAAGCGTTCGGACGCTTGCCGCTTTTTTCGGAGTGGCAGTTGTCGTGGGACTGATTCTGCGCGTTGCCGTGGCGCGCTCGTCGCGGTGGCTCGTGGTACTGCTGGCGCTGTTGGTCCTCATCGGATTGTTCCTCCCATCGCTCGGACGTGCGGGCGGTGCCGGTGGGTCCACGACGCAAGTCAACGTCCTGCGATCCGTCGAAGCAGGCGCGTACGACGTGCACGTCATCGACGCGACGGATGCCCAGACATGCGCACATTGGCTGACGCAGCGAGGCTTCGTCGTCGAACCCGCCGCGCTGCCCGTCTTGCAAGCGGCGATCGATCGCGGCTGGGTGTTCTGCGCCGCTGAAGTCCGACTCGCCAGCGGAACGGCCGCGCCGCATCCGCTTGCCATCGTCTTTCCTTCGCCAGAGATCGTGTATCCCATGGCCCTGACCGCGACGACCATCGCCCAGCAAGGCACGCCGCTCACGCTCGATCTCGTCGTTTTCGCCGATCATCCGGTTGAGCATCCTTGGATGACGACATGGGCGATTGAGACTGTCGCGGCGTCAAGGACAGGATCAGACGAATTCTGGTTCGCAGGGCCGCGCGGGCTCATTCGGCATCCGGGATTGGCATCGATTGCCGATCAGTCGCAGTTCGCGACGCGGCTGCATGGCACGATCGACGGGACAACGCAGCAGGGAGACATGACGTTGCGAGCGGGGTCACGTGAGCCATTCCGAGCGATGCTTGCTGGCGATGCGGACATTCGGGTGGCGCTCTTCCGTTCGCTCCTGTTGTGCAGCATCGCGTTGGCCATCTTCGTCCTGCCGTTCTGGGGCAACACATTGAAGAGCCGATCCGGACGGCTCTTCCCCCGATACGCCGCGGCACTGATCGTCACGATCGGCGTGGTGGCAATCGTTGCGGAACTGATTGGGTTCACGGTGGTCGACCTGCCGCGATCGAGTGGTCCATCGTGGCGTTCACTCATTGTGCTTCGCAGTGGCGTTGCCAATCGTCTCGAGGCAGGAGAGTCAGTCGAGGCCATGAGAGAGTTGTTTCGCGAACGACTGGTGTGGACCGCGGAGGATGGCTCGGAAGTCTCGCTCGAGGGACTCGACGTCCCATTCGGTTGGACGGTGACGCAGGACGGCGTTGGGAAGCCCGTCGTCACGGTGCACGATGCGACCGGCTTGCCGCTGATCGCGAGCCTGGATGCGTCAGGAAGGGCTGACTGGCGGCCGCAAACGCCCAGCGACCGCGTTCCTTCCCCCTGAACGGCTTGGTTCTCGACGCTTCGAACGGTCGCCTTGAGGCAAGATGCGGCAGACCCTACACTGCCCGGTTCCCCGCAGATGGAGCAGAGGTCCGCATTCCCGAGAGGGCGGCGGGACCTTCGCATCCGAGACAACGGGCTTTGGAGTTTCGATGACCACTGGACTCGACACGATCATTGGTGGCAAGACCACCGCCGGAAATCCCGCCGCCGCTGAGGCCCACTTCAAGAAGGGGGTTGAACTCGAAAAGGCTGGCGACCGCATTGGCGCGATGGAGCAGTACCGCGCCGCCCGCGAGCAGAACGAGCACACCGATGCGACCTTCCGGCTTGCGTACCTGCTCGATCTTCACGGCGAGGAAGACGAGTCGGTCGAACTCTACGACGAATTGATTCACACCAAGCGACCGCCGCTCAACGCGATGGTGAACTTGGCGATCCTGTATGAGGACCGCGGCGACATTGCCCGCGCCGAGCGACTGCTCAAGCAAGTCCTTGAGACCGACCCCAACCATCCGCGGGCGCGTCTCTATGCGAAGGACGTCAATGCCAGCCGCGACATGTTCTACGACGCCGAGAGCGATCGCAATCGCGTGCGCGAGAACGCGGTGCTCGACACGCCGGTGACCGACTTCGAACTCTCGGTACGTGCCCGCAACTGCCTCAAGAAGATGCAGATCCGCACGCTCGGTGACTTGCTCAAGATCAGTGAGGCCGAGCTCTTGAGCTACAAGAACTTCGGCGAGACGTCGTTGGTTGAGATCAAGAACATGCTCCAGTCGAAGGGGCTTCGGCTTG
This sequence comes from Phycisphaerales bacterium, assembly GCA_038318935.1. Taxonomy (GTDB): domain Bacteria; phylum Planctomycetota; class Phycisphaerae; order Phycisphaerales; family SM1A02; genus JAEUIT01. Next base: position 1,952 of record JBBQCR010000179.1, on the reverse strand, counting down.
GCCAAGGCCTCGAAGGCGGCAACTACAGCCGCGTTCGCAAGGAGATCCTCGATTCCCTCAAGGGCAAGGTGCCGGAGGCTGTCCTCAACAAGCCGATCTCCGTCCTGGAGCTTTCGGTCCGGGCTCGCAAGGCGTTGCAGCTCCTGAACATCTCCAGTCTCGGCGAACTCGCTGCTCGCACCGAGGCCGAGCTCATGGGCGTCAAGAATTTCGGTCAGACGTCGCTGGTCGAGATCAAGGAAAAGCTGGCCCAGAACGGCCTTGGCCTGCGAAAGCTGGACTGAGCCGACCCTCAACGAACGACAAGCTGACGAAAAAACAGCCAAAGGGCGACCTTCGCGGGTCGCCCTTTTCCCTTTGGGGGCGCTCAATTTCGCTGCCCTGCTGCAGGGAAATCGGGTGCTCGGTCGATCCACTCGGGTACCTTGTCCTTTCGATGCAGCGCGGCCACCACACAGGATTTCCGGTGAACGGCAGCGGATCGGAGGCGGATCACGACCGCCGTGGATTCCTTTTCGTCGCGATCGCACTCGCGTCGGGCGGGCTTCTCGGCTGCGATCCCCCGACGCCGCGCGGTGGTCGCACGTTACCGAGCGCCGCCGAAGGACTGCCTGAACTTCCGAAGGGAACGGCCACACCGAATCCCCAGCAAGTCGCGCGGTCGCTGCAACGACCAAGTCCGCCGACCAGCGAGCCGATGGTTCGCGTACGCGTCGCGACCATTCGCCCACCGCAGCAAGTGGCTCGCGTCGAGGGCGACGGGCGGCACGTGCAGATCGGAGCGGTGAACGGCGGGCCGATGAAGAACGTGACGCTTCCGGCGACCATCGAGGCAACGCTCGACGGTTGGCTGGTCATCGAGAGCGTCGGATCGAAGAACGCGGGAACGTTTCGGTTCGGCTCCGGTCCCTTGGAAATCAAACCAGCGGCTGGCAGCAGGGGCGTCAGGCTCGCCAAGGATATTGCTGGCAACACCTCGTGGCCTTGGGGACTGCGGCTGGTGAATCGCACGGACGAAGCGCCGGGTGCGATCGATGTCGTCTGCCACGTCGCGATGGAGCAATATCTGCCCGGCGTCTTGGCGAAGGAACTGTACAACTCGTGGTCGCTCGATACCCATCTTGCGCAGGCGATCGCGGCCCGAAGCTTTGCCCTCTGCGAAATCGCGCAAGCGGACAATCGCCACTTTGATGTGGTCGCTGGGGAGGCGAGTCAGGCGTGGACCGGACCAACCACGCACGCGACGAGTCTTGAGGCCGTTCGACGAACCGCCGGCATGGTGATGGTGTGGGAGAGCCGGGTGGTACCCGCGTATTACTCATCCACATGCGGAGGGCGGCCTGCGAATGCCACCGATGCGATTTCGCCGATTGAATTCAACGCGATCGCCCCGCTTTCAGTGGGAGCAGATTCCGCCCGCGACTGCTGCAAGGGAGCGCCAGCATGGCGTTGGAAGCTGTCGCTCCCGACCAACGAAACGGCCAAGCGCGTGGCAGGCTGGGCCCGCACGGATCGTCCCGCGATGGCGCGGATCGACGGCATTCGCGCAATCGAGGTCTCGCAGACGAATGCGGCGGGACGTCCGCTGACCTTCCGAGTCAGCGATTCAAAGGGCCAGGTGTTCGACGTTCCGGCGGAACGCATGCGCTGGGCGCTCAACGCGGACGTATTCGGCTTGCCGGACGTCCGAACGCGCGTGAAGAGCGCCGACTTCTCCGCGCAGGTGACGGCGATCTCGATCAATCTTGAGGGCCGCGGCTACGGGCACGGCGTCGGTCTGTGCCAGTATGGCGCGGAAGCGCTGAGTAAGAGGGGCCAGACTTGGCAGGAGATCCTGAGCCGCTATTACCCGGGTGCCACAGTGCAGCAGACATACGGCGCCAGCGTGAGAGCGACCTGAGCGACATCGGATGAGTGGCGCCGGCTCAATGTCCCCTCAATCCATGTCTTCC
>JBBQCR010000178.1:0-7078 GCA_038318935.1 Phycisphaerales bacterium | reverse complement strand
CATACGTCGCGGCGTAAAGCAGAAATCCGGTGATGATCACAGGGCGGCGCCCGATGCGATCGCTGAGCGCCCCGATCGGATACGCGACCATCGCCGCCATCATGCTGTAGCAGGCGTACGACAGGGCAACGCCCCACGGAGGAAGTCCGAAGTCGCTGCATCGGAGCAGAAGGAACGCGTCGCTCGAACTCGCGAAGCCGAATAGAACCAGCGGAATGACCGCGAGCCAGTAGGAGCGGGAGAGCGGCGAACTCGGGCCGCGCGCCGATCTGTTCGGCACCGGGCGTTCCTTGACGAAGAAGGTCAACGCGAATGCCGCGAGTCCAAGCACCGCCGAGAGCAGGATCATGCGACGAAGCAGCGACTCTGGGGCGTGTGTATCGCGGAATGCATAGAGGATCGCGACGGCCCCGAGCACTCCGATCACGGCGCCGGCAGTGTCCATCGCCCGGTGAAGACCCAGTGCGCGGCCACGATCGCCAGCGGCGACGTCTTCCACCAGCAAGGCATCGCGCGGACTTGAGCGCACTCCCTTGCCAAGCCGGTCCACCATGCGACCCCCGAGCACCATGGGCCACGCCGTGGCGCTGGCAACGATCGTCTTGCCGATAGGTGGCAGGAGATAGCCGATGCGCAAAAATCCCAGGCGGCCAACACGATCGCTTGCCCGACCGGCGAAGTAGTTGGAGAAGGCGACCGACGCTTCGGCGAGACCTTCGATCAGTCCGACCACGCTCTTGGGCGCGCCCAAGGCGCCGGTCAGTAGGAGCGGCACCAGGGGATATGCCATTTCCGAACTGATGTCGGCAAAGAGCGACACCCAGCCGAGGAGTTTGACAGTTCTCGGAAGCGGAGGGCGCGGCGCTCCGGAAGCGGGGGGCATCCGGGGATTCTCGCAGGTCGCGGGCGGGTGTGTCGGTCGTATGGGTTGGACCTGCTCTCGAACTGTGACGAGCAACTGGGAACCACTGGTTCCTGCAGGATCGACTGCGATCCGCAAGACGACGAACCGATAGCCCACGCAGGAGAATTCTGCGTGATTACGGTTCGCCACACGTTCGCTCTCGTTACCGTCGCGGCCTGCGTTTCGTCGGCGCGTGCCGGCTTGGTCACGCTGAGTGCCGATCCTTCGTCCATCGCGCTCAATCCGTCTGCCGATGCGGCGATGCGCACTCGCTATCGCTTGAGCGCCACCAACTGGGACGCGGTGATCGTCACCAGCAATCTTGTCAGCAACTCGACGATCGCCGCCTCGGCGGGACTTGGGACGGCGGCGCAGCTCAATGGAGCGAGTTGGGCATTCGTCATTTCGTACGATCCGTCGTCGGGATATCTCTATTCGCTCACCGCTGCGGGCGGAGGTAGTCCAGCGACCACAGCAACGACGCTGGTCTGGAACGCGCCGATCGGGTCGAAATCACCGTTCGCGTCGCACGATGTGATTCAACTTCAGGTGTATGCACTGTCTTCGATGCCCTCGGGCGTCACCTCGGCCAGCATCGCGGTGAGCGATCTTGCGTTCAGCGCCGTTGGGTTCTCGACGATCGGGTCGCTGTCGAGCATGAACCAGTCGTGGGTGTCGGGAACCACCGGAATCTCGACGCAGTGGATCCGCGCCGACCAGAATCTCGCCACGACTGCGTGGACCCTGAGCGGGACCGTCACCGCGATGTTCACCGGGACCTCCAACCCCGGACTTGATGAGCGGCTGAAGTTCGACGTCGTGACCCAGGCCTCGATTCCCGCTCCGGCCGCGTGGATCACCCTCACGGCGGCAATCGTCCTGCCTCGGCGAGGCACGCGACGGCGCTGATCGTCGCGCCTCCGCCGCCTCCAAGGTCCGAGCGGGTATCGTTCCAGCCGATGCGATTGATACGAAGCCTTGATCCGCGCAGACGCGGTGTCGTCGTGGCGACGTCGGCACTCCTTCTGAGCCACGCGCTCGGAGGTTGCCAGTTGATGGAAGCCCGAAGCGACCAGGTGAGGTCGGGCGCGGCCAACGCACGCGGTTCGATGGACGCTGCGGTCGAAGGCCGAATCACGCCCGATCAGATCGAGTCGCGGGTGCGAGGATTCGCCGATCGTTACTACGCCCTGATCAGTAGCGCCGCCGACGCGATCGGGCGCAGCGATCTTGATCCCGAAACGCGCCTCAGCCTCAGTCGCCTTCAGAGCCGGACGGTCACGGCTGTCTTTGATATTGCGACGAACGCCGATCCCTTTACGCAACTCTTGGACATGACCGTCGTCGTCACCCTGACCGCGATTGTTGCGATTGATGAGGGAGTCGCCGAGAAGCTCTTCGGCGACAGCGCGCAACTTCTGATCGGCCCGATGCGTCGGGCTCGCGAGGAGATCTGGACGATCGCCGCTCTTGCGATGACCAGCGAGCAGCTTGAGACCCTCGATCGCCTGATTCTTGATTGGCGTCGACAGAATCCGGAGGTCGAGAGCGTTTCGTTCGTTCGATTCGATGACTTCGCGGCCTCCCGCGGTAAGTCGGTGATCGCCAACGTGCGAACCGGTACGGGGTTCTTCGCACCGGTTGACGCGGCGACCGAAGCTGTGAACGAAGCCCGGGCGTTTGGCGAACGAGTCTTCTTCATGAGTAAGCGGGCTCCGCTGCTCATCACGATGGAAGCCGGTGTCATCGCCAATCAGGTCGCGGTGATGCCCGAAGTCCAGGACTCGGTGACGATCGGTGAACAGTTGGCGGTCAGTGCCGATCGCATCAGCCGCGTTGCCGAAACGCTGCCTCAGAAGCTCACCGACGAACGCGAGCGAGTCATCACGACGGTCGAGCGAGCGTCATCGACGGTGCAAGACACGCTCCAGCAGTACCAGACGGCGATCAGTCGCACCGAGGACCTCGTTACGAGCGTCTCTGGATTGTCCACTTCGGCGCGCGAGCTTATCGGCAGTCTCGATACGGCCGCCGCGACCCTGACCAACACACTTGCGGCCGCCGAGCGGTTGGCCGAAACCATCAGTCCGCCGGTCGATCCCAATGGGCCGCCCCAACAACGCATCGATCCTGAGGTCTACGCGCGAATAGTGTCCGACCTGAAGGGGTCGCTGGTCGAAGTGAATACAGCGCTGGCGAGTACGAAGTCGCTCGTAGAGGGGCCGCTCTGGCAACGCCCTCTGGAGGAGGTGGATCGCATCAGTCGGGACCGCGTGGACCATGCGTCGCACGAGGCTCGTGGACTGGTGGAGGTCATCTTTCTGCGTCTCCTCGTCCTCGCCGGCGTGTGCTTTCTGCTGATGGTGTTCTACAAGGGTTGGGCATCGTGGCTGGGAAATCGTTCGCTTCGCCGCACGTCGGCACGCTCTACTGACCGCATACTCGGCTCGGATCTCACCTCATGAATCAGTTCCACGCTCCTCCCGCTCGTCGTCTTACCGCACTTGCAGTCCTCCTCGCGCTCGCCGTCGCCGGCGCACCGAGCGTCGTGGCGACCCAACCGCAGGCGGACGATTCCAAGGTCACTGTCGATGCGGGTCTTCCGCGATACGAGCGACTGCCGGAAGCGCCCAAGGGCAAGGTGCGGATTGCCGGCGGCTCGGTGGTCGCGGCGATCCTCGATCGACAGGGTGACGGTTTTACCGCAGTCTCTCCCGGCGTCACCTTCGATGTGCGGTCGTTGGGAGCGAAATCGAGCTTGTCAGATCTTCTCACTGGCGACATCGACATTGCCGGCATGAGCCGACCGCTGAACAGCCAAGAGCGGGCGGCGTTCAAGACCAAGTTCGGTTACGAGCCGACCGAACTGGTGATCGGCTTTGATGCCCTCGCGATCTTCGTCAACAAGCAGAATCCGATCAAGGGAATGACGTTGGCTGAAGTGGCCTCGGTGTTCGGTGACACCGCCGCGGGCACTCGAGTGGTCGCGAAGAAGTGGGGCGATCTCAAGCTGACTGGCGAGTTCGAGACGTTGTCGCTGATCGTCTACGGATTCAGCGTCGACAACGGCGGCGCGACGATGCTGAAGGAGGTCGTCCTCAACGGCGGCAACTTCCGCGACGATCTCAAGGGACAACCCGCGTCGGGTGCAATCGTCAACGGCGTCGGCGCCGAGAAGGGCGGCGTTGGTTACGCCAGTCAGTCTTTCCGAACGAATGCCACGAAGATCGTGCCGCTTGCAGCGTCCGCGGGGCAACCGTTCGTAGAGCCAACGTCCGCGAGCGTGACGGGCGGCACGTATCCGCTGAGTCGAAAGCTTCACGTGGTCGTCAATCGGAAGCCCGGAACCCCACTGCCACTGCCGACGCAAGAGTTTCTGAAGTACGTGCTGAGTAAGCAGGGGCAAGAGATCCTGGTCAACGCCGGCAGTTTTCCGATTCCGGCAGCCATGGCGTCAGCGCAGGCCACGAGTCTGAAGTGAACGGGGTCACGGACGACCAAGATCGAACTCGACCTCACGCGATCCCTCGAGGAAGATCTCACGAGGAAAGTCGCAGAGAGCCGTCGAGGGATCGGACTCCAGTCGCACCCGACAGCGACCGAGTGCACTCGGTTTCGGTATGTGGTCGAGCGCGAGAGGCGCGGTCTGCGACGGTGTCACGAGGCCGCCCTCGCCGCGAACCAGTACGCGACCCTCGCTTCGGAAGCCGCTGCCGTCCAATGCCTCGACTGTGATCTTCAATGCGATCGATCGATCGCGTGGGATGTCGAAGTCCGATTCGAACCACACGATGACGCAGGCATCAGGATGCGCTTCGCGGGGGACCGGCGAGAAGCGAACGCGCACTGCCGCCACCAGCGCGTCCCACAGGGCGTCGTCGGTGGTCGGTGTCATCACTGGAACGCGCGGCGCGGGGATCGGTAGTCGAACAGGTCGGCGGTACAGCGTCGTACCGTCCGCGCTTCGCACAACGCAGTCGAAGGTCACGCCGTCTCCGTCACGCATGCCGTCGGGGAGCTCGAGTGTCGGGTTCTTCCACGCCCACGTCTCGTCGAGCTTGGCGAAGGTCTTACTGATACCACCCCAACTCGTCGCGATCAGTTCGCTGCCGTCGGGGGCGATGAGCACCAGTTCGTTCCGTCCGCCGGAGCGGAGGGCGTTGAGGGTCGCACGGCGAAGGCCGATGCGAATCGGTTGATCGGTTGGCCACGCCGCGCGGTGCACGAACAGCGTTCCCTCATCGATCGCCTTGTCGAGGGTGCGCAGCATGACTGGGTCGAGAGCGGACTTGTCGACTTCGCCGTGAATCTGCCGCTCCAGCAACTCAGCGGTTGCGCGCTGACCGAAAGAGCCGGGATCAGCGAGCGGATCGGCGAGTCGGACCAGTGCCCACACGGGAAGGCGCTGCAACCCTTCGAGGGCGATCGTTGCGGCGAATCCACACACCAGAAGAACGACGACCGCAACAGCGGCTCGAAGTCCGATGCCGCGCCGTCTGGTCTTCAAGGCATCGCCGATGACGCGGCCGCACTCGTGACAGGGTCGAAGCTCGTCGGGCCGCTCTTCGTGTCCGCACGCCGGACACTGACCCTTGGTCGGACCGCGCAGGACATCGAGTCCCGCCTTGACCAAGATGGCGAAGGCGGCAAACTCGACGGCGAGCAGGAGAGCGATGAGGACGGAGTTCATCAGGTGCTGCGACGGCCGATGGCCGCTTCGCTCGGTCGGAGGAGCCGGACGCGGCCTGACCGACCATCACGCAACGTTTCTTCGAATATCCCATCCAGCTCATCAACCGATCCGATCGGCTCCGCCGACATACGGCCGCAGCGGTGCCGGAACAGTCACGCTGCCATCCTTGTTCTGGTGCATCTCGAGAATTGGGATCAGCAGCCGTGGGCTTGCCGCAACGGTGTTGTTCAGGGCGTAGGCAAACGTAGTCTTGCCGCTCTCGTCTTTGTAGCGAAGATTGAGGCGACGACACTGGAAATCTGCGAGCCTGCTTGCCGAGTGCGTCTCGCCGTACGCCCCGCTGGGCGTTCCGTCCTTGGCGAGATCGCCACGGCCCGGCATCCAACTCTCGACGTCGATCATGTCTTCGTTCTTCACACCGAGGTCGCCGGTGCAGCATTGCAATAGTCGATAGGGAATCGCCAGAGACTGAAGGATGAGTTCCACCGATTCCAGCATCGTCGTATGCCAACGACGGCTCTCGGTGTCGTCGGCGCGGCAGACGACAACCTGCTCGACCTTATCAAACTGATGGATCCGGTAGAGCCCCGCAGTGTCCTTGCCCGCCGCGCCCGCTTCGCGACGGAAGCATGTTGAGCTGGTCACGTACTTCAGTGGCAACTGCTCGAGCGAGAGGATCTCGTCGGCGTGCAGGCCCATGAGCCCGACCTCGCCGGTACCCGTGAGGAACAGATCGTGGCTTGAACCTCGCATTGATTCCTCGACGTGGTATGCCTGTTCGCGTCCCGAGGGGAAGAAGCCGGTACCGATCATGCACTCTTCGCGCACGATCACGGGGACGCCCATCGGCGTGAAGCCACGTCGGTCGGCCATGAAGTCGATGGCGTAGCGCAACACCGCCTGATGCAACCGCATGCCCATGCCGGTCAGCACGTAGTGCCGTGTTCCGGACATCTTCACGCCGCGCTCGAAATCGACGAGCTTGAGATCGCGCACGAGTTCGAGGTGGGTCTTCGGACGAAAGCCCTTGTTGCTCTCGAAGCTCTTGGCAGTATCAAAGCCGGGCGGATTCCAGCGGCGAATCTCGACGTTGTCTTCGCTGCCCTTGCCCTTGGGGACTTCTGCTGCCGGTGGCTGTGGCACCTGAAGCCAGAGTGCTTTCCACTCGGGCTCGATCGTGGTCAGTTCGGCCTCGTGACGCTGCGTCTCGGTCTTCAGCGCGGACGGCTTCGCTTCGAGTTCGGCGATCTGTCGCTCAAGCGTCGCCTTGGCGTCACCGGTGGCGCCCTTTGCTTGGCCCTTGAGCTTGCCGAGTTGTGGACCGACTTCCTTGCCGAGGCGATTCTGCTCGGCGCGAGCTTCTTCCAACTTCACCATGATCGCGCGGCGATGCTCGTCGAGCTGGAGCAGTCGATCGATATCGACCCCCATGTTCTTGTCGCGGCAGCCGGTACGAAAGCGGTCGGGATTCTCACGAAGTT
>JBBQCR010000177.1:0-7104 GCA_038318935.1 Phycisphaerales bacterium | reverse complement strand
CATGATCCGTGGCATGCATTGCTCGCTCCGCGCTGTTGCTCCCCCGCGTGCAGCGCGCAGCGATCGTACCCGTGTCTGCGGGCGCATCGCGAAATGACCGTGAAAACCGCTGCAGTTCGCTAGCGCTTCTGCGGTTCGATGACGAAGTCAGCGTTCGCGAGCACCACGTTGCCCAAGCGAATGCTGACGATCTTGATGCCTTCGGTTGGAGCGAAGATGGCGTAGAGCTCGTTTGACCCGGACGAGGGCTGGAATGGGAAGTCCTTGATGGTCGGGATGCCGCGCTTCGGATCGAGGCGCACTTCGACTCCTTCGGGCTTCACCCACACGAAACCGATCGGGGCGTAGGTGTTGCCGTTGGAATCCACCAGCACCAGGGTGGCGTCCTCTCCGGCCTGCTTGCGATAGTCCTTCAACTCGTTCCAGACATCGATGGAACTGAAACGCCGGGTGAGATTGAGGCGCACCACCGACGTGCCATCCGCGGCGTAGATGCCCAGCACGCGATTGGTCTTCGACGGGCTCTTGCCGCCGCGCGCGAATTCCTGTCCACCGGCGGTCAGGTACTGGTCGACCTGCTCCATGTTCGTCAGTTCGTTGATGTTGGCGACTGCCGGAGCGATCGTGAAGTTCAGTTCGATGTCACGCTTGGCAATGGTCTTGGCCTTGGGATCGAACAGCGGCGTCTGGTTGCCGGCACTCGCGTCGATACCGCGCATGATCATCGTCATCGCCCGACCGTCGACGGGGGCCTCTGGCTGCGGCAGTCGGAAACGAAGTCCCTTGAGCTGCATGTACGACGGCGCCCGAGTCTGATCGCCGAGGCCGTTCGCGGGAAACGCGAAGAACAGTTTGGTCGACTGTTGACCGGGCACGTTGGTGGCGTAGTTGGAGATGTCGTCGAAGAGATAGACCTCTCGACCGCCGCTGTCGAGTGGTTGGCTCCACGAGTGCGGGTACGCGACGTTGGGCTCACGACTCTCGTTGCCGACGTTCTCGACCAGGCGAATCTGCGACGCACCGATACTCAGGACGCCGCCCGAGTCGGTCGCCGCAGCACCGACCTCGATCTCCAGCACGAAAGCGCCCGGAGCGTCCCCCTGTCCATTGTCGAAGTCCGGCGAGTAGAAGAGGCGGCCGAGCGTCACAGCTCCCGGGGGAGTCGAGGTGCGGGCCTTGCCACCTGCGAACGAGTCACGGTGCAGCGACATGGCTGTATCGGCGAGCTTCGGGTACGCCGTGCGAAGCGAGGCACCTCGTTCCGGAGCCAGTGCGCCGACCGACAGGAACGCGAAGAAGTCCTCTGTGAGGTGGTGCATCGGCACCCACAACTGCTGGTTGGCGAAGTCCGGTTGTCCACGCGTCGCCATCGAACGGATGGTGCCCTCGAAGCTCATGAAGTCCTTCGTCGATTGCACGAACCCGCCGCCGATGAGGCACATGCCGATCGTCAACACCCCGCTCGCCACGCCGAAGACGCCTCCGAAGGTGAAGTTGGCCCACGCGGGGAAATTCAGATTGTCGGGAACTAGCTTGTCGCTGGCGATGCGGGCAACGAGAAGGAATACCGCAAAGGGCAAGAGGAGCGAGATGCCCCACGCATAGTTCTCCATGAAGCCGCGCTCAAGCATGAACACCGCGAGCGGTTCCCACACCGCGAGCGCCAGTGCCCCTGCGACCACCACGCAAACGAAGTGCAGGATCGAACTGAAGAGTCCTTGATTCGCCCACCAATAGGCGATCAAGAGAGCAATCGCGACGAGGATGCAGTTGAAGGCGATGATCATGCGTTCGGTCCGGAAGAGAGTCGTATCGATCGAGACTGAGCGGATTTGGGCTGCGACGGACGAGTTCAGGTGGGTCGAGCGAGCGGTCGCAAATCGCCCCGCACAGGAGAACCCGACCTTGGAGCATCCGTCACGCTACGCACGGGCCGGCGTCGGCGGCGCACCCTTTGGCGGCGGGAACACGCGAACGAGTTCGTCGACCGTCGTGATGCCATCCCGCACCTTGGCCATGGCGGCTTCCTGCAGCACGATCATCTTGCCCTCGCGCCGGGCATGGGCGTACGCGCTCTTGAAGTCGCCCTCGGCCAGCATCGATCGCATGGCATCGTCGATCATCATGACTTCAAAGCAGGCCGTGAGTCCGAAGTAGCCGCTGCCTTGGCAGACCGGACAATCTTCGACACGGTTCTTCACCTGCACTTTGCCGTTCTGTCGGAAGAGGTTCACACTCTTCCCTTGTGGCACACCGAGTTTCTTCAAAAGATCGGGACTCGGTTGCAGCGGCTGACGACACGCTTCGCACACCTTGCGGATCAGCCGCTGATGGGTCACCGCGATGAGGGCCTTGGAGGCGGCCCGCAGGTCGCCGACCGCCCGGAACCACTCGGACACCGCACCACCCACCGATTCGGCGGGGACGGCGATATAGAGCAGCGGCCCGGTGAGACCGGGATTCGAAGCGATCTTGGCAGCGTTGGCATCGCCGATGTCGCTGATCAAAACGACATCCGGATCGCGGCGCAGAATCGATTGGAGATTGGTCGCGAAGTCCACCGTCGCGTTGGCAGGATTGAACTGCGTGTGGTCGACGCCCTCAAGTTGCAGTTCGACCTGCTTCTCCAGCGTCTTGATGTTGCAGGTGTACGCGTCGTGTCGCGCGAGCAGGCTGTACCCAGTGGTCGTGAGCCCCTGACCGGGTACGGCGGAGAGCAGCACGACCCCATGACGGCGACCGGGGTCGGTCATGGCCTTGAACGCTTCAAGCTGCGGCGGCAGGAAACCGAGCGACTCGATCGAGACTTGTAGCTGCTTGGTGCGATCAAAGTCGATGCGGACAGATTGGCCTGCGTTGGAGCCCCACACGGTGACGGTGGCGAGAGCGTCGCGAGCGGGACCGATGACCTTGAGGTCCGCAGTCTGTTTGCGGCGTCGCTCGTCGATCTGGAGGCCGCTGATCTTCTTCAGGTAGTCGATCGCCTCGTTGGCGGCCTGCGGCGAAACAGCCTCGCCCTTGACGCGCACGCCGTCGATGGTGTTCAGCGGGACCAGCGGCTGCTGGGCCGACGTGGCGACGAGATCGAGGCGGGAAACGCGGCGTTCCATGGCCGGTGCGAGGAAACTCTCGAGCGCCATATGGATCGCGTACTCGGGACTCTCCTTTGCCGGAACCGCCTGCGATTTGCCAGAGGGTGAGTAGAACTTGAGGATCGATTCCGAGAGCGCCTTCTTGGCCTGGCGCTCGGCCAACCGCTTCTGCAGGTCGGCGGAAACCAGCTTGAACTTCGCCTGAGCGGGAACGCGACGATCGCGGAACTGCCAGTAGCTCCACAGGGTTCCCACCAGAATCAGGATCATCAGCGGCCAGCCGATCCAGAAAATCGGAATCAGCAGCACCGCAGCAATCGCCAAGGTCGCGGCTGCCATCAGAATGGCGTTCCACATCGCGACCGGAAGCAGGTACTTGCGGCTGTCGAGTTCGATCTTGGCCGCCATCCACATGAACGGCAGCACGGTGGCCAACAGCAGCACCGGCTTGATGAACGAGAGCAACGTGAAGTTGGCGATCTGCGCCACGAGCGTTGTCGGGACGGGATCGGTGAGGAGGTCCATCATCGTGGAGGCCATCGGGGAGGCAGCGGTCGGGCGGACGCCCAGCGAACGGGACCCAGCGAACGGGCCCCAGCGTTCGGAACAGGATCAGGAAATACCCTTGAGTCGCATCTTGAGCTCTTCAGGCTTCGGCGTCGCTTCGAGTGCGACCTTGGCGTGAATGTATTCACCCTCCACCAGCTTCACAAGGCTGGAGGTGAAGTCGATCATGCCCTCTTCGTGGCTTTGCTTGATGAGATCGAGCAGCTCGCCTTCGCGTCCTTCGAGGATGTACTTCTGCACACCCGGCGTGTTGCGAAGGATCTCAAGAGCGGGCATGCGGGCGATGTTTTCGTGCAGCGTCGGCAACAGCTTCTGATAGACGATCGCACGGAGGTTGTAGGCCAGCAGTTTGCGGATCTGGTCTCGCTCGCCCTCGGGGAAGAGGTCGTAAATGCGGCCGAAGGTCTGCCACGCGCTGGAGGCGTGAATGGTGCCAAAGACCAAGTGGCCGGTCTCGGCGGCGCGGATGGCGGCTTCGAAGGTCTCGTAGTCGCGCATTTCGCCGACCAGGACGACGTCGGGATTCTCGCGCACCAGGGCTCGCAGAGCCTCGTTGAAGCTCACGCAGTCGATGCCGACCTCGCGCTGATTGATGACCGCCTTGTCGTCCTGAAAGATGTATTCGATCGGGTCCTCGATCGTCACGATGTGGACCCGCTTGCGCTCGTTGATGTACTGGAGCATCGCGGCGATCGAGGTGGACTTGCCCGAGCCGGTGACTCCCGAGAACAGGATCAGTCCCTGGGCGCTCATGGCCACGTCGCCAAGGCTCACGGGGAGGTAGAGATCCTCGAACCGCTTGATGTTGCTGGTGATGAGTCGGGCCGCGATGGACGGTTTGCCGCGGGCCATGAAGAGGTTGACGCGGAAGCGATTGCGGTCGTCGTAGTCGTACGCGAAGTCCATCGAGCCGTGGGCGGCGAAGTGGGCGTACTGGCGCTCGTCGAGTAGATCCTTGGCGATCTGAAACATCTGGTCGGTCGTCGTCTGCGGCGTGTCGAGCTTCTTCAGTGAACCGCGAAGCCGGACCTTCGGGGAGGTCTCGCTCTTGCAGATGAGATCGCTGCCGCCGAACCGGATGATCGCATCCAGGTAGCTTCGCCAGCACTTCTCACCCTCGCCCTCAGTCGTACCACGATCGTGGTGGACGGGGGTCGACATCAGCTCGGTTCGTTCCACAGGCAGCCTCCACAGGGACGTTGTCGGGCCGAAGCCTGGCGAACGCCGACACGTCAGATCAGGCAACACCAACCGCGCGTTTCCGCCACTCGGAAGCGCGGCGGCGAGCCGTCCAAAGGTAACACATCAGCCCATTGGTCGTGGCCACGATTGCAGGCAGCGGGGGTCGTAAGGGCCGGTCAGCCGGTCCGATGGCGTAAAGACCGTTGACAATCGCGAGGTCGAGAGCGAGACTCACCCGATGGAGCACAAGATCGTTCAGGACGGCGTCACCTTCGATGACGTTCTCCTCATCCCGGCACTCTCCTCCGTGACCCCCGATCGGGCGGACACGTCGACGCGGCTGACCCGAAACATCCGACTCAATATCCCGCTGATGTCGGCGCCGATGGACACGGTCACCGAAGCCGGACTTGCCATCGCCCTCGCCCAGGAGGGTGGGATCGGGATTATCCACAAGAACATGTCGCCGGTGCGGCAGGCCCGCGAGGTCGCGAAGGTCAAGCGCAGCGAGAACGGCATCATCACCGATCCGGTGACGCTCTCACCCGACGACACCATCGGTCGCGCATCGGCGCTGATGGCGGAGCAGAACGTTTCAGGCTTCCCGGTGACTGCGGACGGATCGAGCAAAGGCGAGATCGTCGGCATCCTCACCCGTCGGGACATGAAGTTCCTCGATGGTCGAGAGGGATCGGTGCGCGTCGGCGACGTGATGACGCGCGGCAATCTCGTCACTGCACCCGGTGACACGACGCTCGAGGCCGCGGAGCGATTGCTCAATCGTGCGCGTGTCGAAAAGCTCCTGCTCGTCGATGACAAGCGACGACTCAAGGGGCTGATCACGATGCGCGACGTCGAGAACGTCAAGAAGCATCCCAATGCCTGCCGTGATGGTCGCGGTCGTCTTCGGGTCGGCGCGGCGGTCGGAGTGTTGCAACTCGATCGCGTGGAAGCGCTCGTCGAGGCCGGCGTCGATGTCATCGTCGTCGACACCGCTCACGGTCACAGCGAGAATGTCATCAAGACCGTGGAAGCAATCCGCAGTCGCTACGACATTGAGATCATCGCCGGAAACGTCGGCACTGAGGCGGGGGCCCGAGCCCTGATCGCCGCCGGGGCCGACGCGATCAAGGTCGGCATCGGCCCTGGCTCCATCTGCACGACGCGCGTGGTGACCGGTGTCGGCATGCCGCAGATCACCGCCATCTTCAACGCCGTCAAGGCGTGCGATGAAGCGGATGTTCCGGTGATTGCCGATGGCGGTGTGCGACAATCCGGCGACATCGCCAAGGCCATCGCGGCGGGCGCCTCGTGCGTGATGCTGGGCTCGCTCTTCGCGGGGCTCGACGAGAGTCCGGGCGAACTGGTCCTGCATCGTGGTCGGCGCTTCAAGACCTATCGGGGCATGGGAAGCGAGGGGGCGATGGCTGCCGGCTCCGGTGATCGCTACGGACAAGGTCAGATCAAGGAGTCCCGTAAGTTCGTTCCCGAAGGCGTCGAGGGTCGCGTGCCGTATCGCGGTCCGCTTGCCGACTTCGTGTATCAGATGGTCGGGGGCCTCCGGAGTTCGATGGGCTATTGCGGTTGTCGGACCATCGAGGACTTCCGCCGCGACACACGATTCGTGCGTGTGACTGGAGCCACCGTCATCGAAAACCACCCGCACGACATCCAGATCACCAAAGAGAGCCCCAACTACACGATGCTCCACTCCGTTCAGGAGTGAGTGAGGTCCGCGTCGGGTGTCCGACCTTTTTTCGGCATGCCTGCAAGATCGGTCAGGTTTGGGTGCATAGTGGAAGACAGCAGAGGACGCCGTCACCCGGGACTTCCGGGGCGTGGACGTCCTGTTGGCCCACGTGTGGATTCAGCAGTGAACCCACCGATAGAGGAGAGAGTCATGACGACGAAAGCAACACGGGATGGATTCGCGAACTCGAGCAGCCGCACCTTGCGGACCCACTGGTGGTCGCTCCTTCCGTTGGCCTCTCTGCTGCTGGCGACATCGGTCGCGCAGGCGGCGCCTCCAACGAACGACAATTGCGCTACTCCGCAGTCGATCACGGGCAACGGCCCGTTCAACTTCGACCTGACGGAGGCGACGACCGGCACTTCCGGGACATTCGTTCCGATCTGCGATCCGGCGGGAGCCATCGGCATCTCCCACGACGTGTGGTACTGCTGGACGTCGACGTGCAACGGCTTCGTCGAGATCTCGACCTGCGGCCAGACGCAGGTGGACACCAAGATCCGCTTCTACCAA
>JBBQCR010000176.1:0-7150 GCA_038318935.1 Phycisphaerales bacterium | reverse complement strand
TTGCGCCCGACGCCGAGGTGCCCCGGCCGATCGCCGATCTGTGGGAGGCGTACTCGATAGTCTCCGAGCGGCGACTGCTCGAGTGCTACCACGACGCTCTCCAGGCCCGAGACGAAGCGCTCAGTCTCTTCAGCGTCGGCTACATGAGTCTTGCCGACCGTTCTCTCGTCGAGCGCCTCTTCTGGGCAACGTGCGCACGGATTCGCGACAAGTGCCGCGAGATGCCCAACGTGCCCGAGGAGCTGCAGGACCTTGAGACTGCGGTCAGCGACACCTACTTCTGCAACCTCTCGATCTTCCAGTCGCTGCCCGACATCTGGGCTATCAATCAGTTGTTTCCGATCCTGCCGATCCATCGGCTGGACGAGAAGCCCACCCGCAAGGCGACCATCGCCGACCTCACCTGCGATTCGGACGGAAAGATCGATCGCTTCGTCGACGATCACGACATCAAGAAGACCATCGAACTTCACGAGCTTCGCGAGGGTGAGGACTATTACCTCGCGGCGTTCCTGGTCGGGGCATATCAGGAGACGCTCGGCGATCTGCACAATCTGTTCGGTGACACGCACGTCGCACACATTCGCCTCGACGAGAACAACCAATGGTGGATCGACGAAATCGTCGAAGGCGACAGCGTGCGGGAAGTGCTGCATTACGTGCAGTACGACGCTAGTCGTCTGGCGATGGACATCCGCAAGGAAGTCGAGCGGGCGGTGCGCACGAAGCAGATGACCGTGGCCGACAGCCACCAGTTGGTGAAGGCATACGAGGCAGGGCTCTCGGGGTACACGTACCTCGAATGCGAGACCCATCTCGATTGACGATTCGGGCCGGTACGGGCCTCGCTCAGGTGCGAGCGCTCATCCGCAGCACGCCATTCGGTCGATCTCACTGGGCCGATCCTCGATCGAGGGTCGGCCCATTCCTTTCCGTGGCGGCTCGTCCGAGACGGCGCCGCCGGAGATCGAGGCGCCTCATGCCGAATCCGCTGCTCGTTGACTGGTCGTCGGTCTTCGCTCCGACCATGCATCTGGCGGAACTGGTGGTGCGCGGGGCGCTGATGTACGGCTTTCTCTTTGCGCTGCTACGGGTTCGACGGCGCGAGGCCGGCTCGATTGGCATCGCCGACGTGCTGGTCATCGTGCTGGTGGCCGACGCCTCGCAGAACGCGATGGCCGGAGGCTACACCTCGGTCACGGAGGGCGTCGTTCTGGTACTCACCATCGCCCTCTGCGATTACATGGTCGAGTGGTTGGTCTTCCGCTTTCCGTGGCTACGACACTGGCTTCGCCCGGCGCCGCTTCCCCTCATTCGCGATGGTCATGTCGTTCGGCACAATTTGCGGAAGGAGCTCATCACCAAAGACGAGTTGATGGCTCAACTACGGGAGCAGGGAATCGAAACGATCGCGCAGGTGAAGCTCTGCTACCTCGAGGGCGACGGGCACATGAGCGTGATCCAGCGGAGCGGGTGAAGCGTTCTGCGGATATCGTTCGAGCCTTATGGCACAAAGCGCGAAGAAGACCGGATTCGGCGACCTCCCCAAGGAATTCCGTGTTGACGGGGCGAGCGCGATCGTGATCGTGCCGGTGCCCTACGACGGAACGAGCTCCTGGAAGAAGGGGGCCGACAAGGGCCCCGCGGCGCTCTTGGAAGCGAGCGCCAACATGGAGCTCTTCGACATCGAGACCGCAAGTGAGGTCTACAAGCGCGGCATCTACACGCTGCCGCCGATCAAGCACATCGGCCCCCCGGACGGACTGGCGCCCAAGGTCGAAGCCGCGGTCACCAAGATTCTCGACGCGGGCAAGTTTCCGGTGACGCTGGGGGGCGAGCACTCCATCTCGATCGGGGCGTTTCGGGCGGTCACCAAGCGCTGGTCGGATCTTTCGATTCTGCAGATCGATGCCCACGCCGACACCCGCGAGGAGTTTCACGGCTCCACCCACAACCACGCGTGCGTGATGGCTCGAGCCCGCGAACTCGCTCCGATCACCCAGGTCGGCATTCGAGCGATCGACGCCTCGGAGTACCCGAAGCTCGACAAGCGCCGCGTCTTCTGGGGTCACGATCTGTGCGGTCGGGCGGACGACAAGTGGATCGACACGGTCGTCGCCCAGCAGTCCAAGCATGTCTACGTCACCATCGATCTGGACGGATTCGATCCGTCGCTGGTTGGCGCGACCGGAACCACCGAGCCGGGCGGCCTTTCGTGGCCGCAAGTCAACGAACTGCTGAAGCGGGTGTCCGCGCGCCGCACCGTCGTTGGCTTCGACGTCGTCGAACTCCTGCCGACGCCGGGCCAATGGGCGAGCGAGATGCTTGCCGCAAAACTCGTCTACCGATTCCTGAGCGAGGTCTTCGAGCGGAAGTCAAAGTGAGCGATGCTCGAGCTTCTTACGGGCAGGCGCCCCAGGCTCCGAGCACAATCGCGAGATCGCCCGCGTCGACGATGCCATTGCCGTCGAGATCCGCCGACCCGACGCTTCCCCATTGACCGAGCAAGACCGCAAGGTCGTCTCCGCCGATCGAACCGTCCCCGGTGAGGTCGGGCAGGCAGGGCACGGTCGGCGTGAGCGTGAGGGTCTGATTGATGTCGATATCCCGGTAGATGCTGTCGGTGCCGTCGGACCACTCGACCTTCACCTGATCGATCGCCGTTGCGGTCCCTAAGCCGAAGTGGGCCGAATACTCAGGCGTACCGAGGTGCGTGCATCCGCCATCGACTGATCGCATCAGGGTGAGCGAACCGATCGTGACGTACACCTTGGCGCCGAGCCCGAACGGTGCGAGCGTCGGATGGCCGTGGGTGTCGAGGAAGATCCGCAGCCAATGGGTATCCGGCTGGGAGTGATCAAGATCGTTGCGGAAGAGCGCTAGCGGACCGTTGTTGGTCACGATGAGCACGTCCTCGTCACCATCGTTGTCGTAGTCGAAGTTGAGCATCGCCCGGCCAGCGCCGGTGTGAATGAGCCCCGACGCCGTCGCGGCATCGGTGAAGGTCTGATTGCCGTTGTTCATCCAGAGATTCGTCGGGTCGTTGCCGAATGGCGGACTGCCCGAGTTGTCGCCGTTGGTGACCCCGATGTCGGTGCGGGTGTCATGATTGAAGTCGACTGCCACCGTACCCCAGGCATAGCCGCCGTTGGAGATACCGGCTGCGAGGGCGTATTGCGTATAGAGGTGCGGACCGACGTTGCGATAGATCTTGTTGCCCGTCCAGTTGGCGCTGGGCAGATAGATCGAAGCGGCGTGCAGGTCGAGTCGCCCGTCGTTGTCGAAGTCACCGACGGTGTGGCCCATGCCGTTCTCTTCAACGCCGAGTCCTGCGGCAACGGTCTTGTCGGTGAAGTTGACGCCCGCGTTGTTGCGGAAGTAGCGGCTGCCGATGAACCCGCCGACGTTCTTGAAGTCGCCGATGACGAGGAGCTCGGGCCAGCGATCGCCGTCCATGTCGACGAGTCGCGGCGAGAACGCTGCGACGGCACCGATCCCGGTCCAGAGTCCGATGCTGGTGGTGATGTCGGTGAAGGTGGCGTTGCCGTTGTTCCGGAAGAGTCGGCTACCGGCGTTGCCCGCACCGCTGGTGGACCAGCCCGCGACAAAGAGATCGAGATCGCCGTCGCGATCGAAATCTCCCCACGTCGAGCCCCACGAATCCTGGGTGTTCGGATTGGGGGCGTTCACGCCAGCGGCGGCGGCGATGTTGGTGAACGTGCCGTTGCCAGAGTTGAGGTAGAGCTTGTTGTGACCCGGCGCTGCGGCCTGGCCCGTCGGACCAGCGCTGGTGACGTAGATATCCGGCCATCCGTCGGCGTTGATGTCCGTGACCGAGGCGCCCTTGCCCTTGTGAATTGCCGTCAATCCCCACGCCGCGGCCTGGTTGGTGAAGGTGCCGTTGCCGTTGTTGATGAAGAGATAGTCGGGCTTGTTGCCGCCGCCGCCAGAGAGGAACAGGATGTCCTGAAAGCCGTCCTGGTTGAAGTCACCGATGCACGCACCGCCTGAATAGCCGGGATTGGCGAAGCCGCTGGTGGAGTGGTTGACCGCGATACCCGCAGCGACGGTCTGATTTGAGAAGGCGGGCGGGGTCGCGACGCTGGTTGACGTCGCGAGAAGAGCACTCAGAGGCAGAGCAGCAACCAGCAGCAGGTTTCGATTCGTGGCCATCATGCGCTCCGAGGGGAGGAAGCAAATCGCCATCAGGCTACGACTGATCAGCGCGTGAGGCAAGAGATTCCTTCGGAGGAATCCCATCCGCGGCAAGCGACGTCCGCGTTCCCTTCGTCGCCGCCGCCGAATCGTTGTCTGGTGTCACTTGCCCATGATGTACTGGAACATCAGTGGAGCCACGATCGTCGCGTCGCTTTCAATGACGTACCGCGGCGTCTTGATCCCGAGCTTTCCCCAGGTGATCTTCTCGTTGGGGGTGGCACCCGAATAGCTTCCGTAACTGGTGGTCGAGTCGGAGATCTGGCAGAAGTAGCCCCAGAGCGGAACACTTTTGCGACGAAGATCCTGATGCAGCATCGGGACGACGCAAATCGGGAAGTCTCCGGCGATGCCGCCGCCGATCTGATAGAAGCCGATTGACTTCTTGCGCTTGATCGTCGTCGCGGTGTACCACTCTGCAAGCGTCATCATGTACTCGATGCCGGTGCGAACGGTGTGCACGTTCTTGATGGCACCCTCGATGCAATGGGCAGCGAAGATGTTGCCGAGCGTCGAGTCCTCCCAGCCCGGCACGATGATCGGAAGGTTCTTCTTCGCGGCAGCGAGCAGCCACGAGTTCTTCGGATCGGTGTCGTAGTACTTCTTCAGGGCGCCCGAGAGGAGAATGCGATAGAAGAACTCGTGCGGGAAGTAGCGCTCGCCAGCCTTGTCAGCCCGCGTCCACTCCTGCAGCACGGCCTTCTCGAGTCGCCGAATCGCTTCCTCTTCCGGGATGCAGGTATCGGTGACGCGATTGAGGTGTCGGTCGTGGAGCTTCTTCTCTTCCGAAGCGGGCAACTCACGCCAGTGCGGCACTCGCACGTAGTGGGTGTGGGCGACGAGGTTGAAGACGTCCTCTTCGAGGTTCGCGCCGGTGCAGCAGATGGCGCTGATCAGCCCCTTGCGAATCATTTCCGCGAGCGAGATTCCCAACTCCGCCGTGCTCATCGCCCCAGCGAGGGTCACGAGCATCGCGTTCCCCTTCTTCATGTGGAGCTTGTAGGCCTCGGACGCGTCAACCACCGTCGCCGCATTGAAGTGGCGATAGTGGGTCTTCATGAATTGGGTGATGGACATGGTGGCGGGGAAGGTAGACCACCCGCTCGCGCACGTCAACGCGGACAGAACATCACGCCGCCTGCCGCGACGTTGTTTCTCGTCGGCCCAGGCGTGAGCACGCGTCGATGAGGTGCTGTTTGTGGATCGGTTTGGACGCGTACTCGTCGCAACCTGCGGCGAGACACTGGTTGCGATCGCCTTCCATCGCGTGGGCGGTGAGTGCGAGAATCGGCAGGCGAAAGCCGCGGTCCCGCAGCTCGCGCGTGGCACCGTAGCCGTCGAGGACAGGCATCTGCATGTCCATCAGCACGAGGTCGAATGGCGCGTGACGGGCAGCAGCCGCAACAACCGCATCGACTGCGGCGCGGCCGTCGTTGGCGAGTTCCACCAGCGCTCCGGCCTTGCGAAGTAGAAAAGAGATCAGTCGTTGGTTGTCCGGGCCATCTTCAGCAAGCAAGAGTCGCAGGCCCGACAGCGCCGCGTCGGTCGACGGGGTGGCCGTTGGTGTCGCGATGGCACAGGGGACGGGCCGCTCGTCGGCGCTAGAGATCCAGGCCGCGTTCGCCGGAATCGGACCGGTCTCGACTTCCAGGCGAAAGGTGGAACCGCGGGCATTCGTCTCCGTGAGTTCAAGCGCACCGCCGAGCAGTTGGGCAAGCTTGTGGCTGATCGCAAGTCCCAGGCCCGTACCGCCGAACACACGTGACGTCGATGCATCCGCCTGCGAGAACGCGCTGAAGAGCTGGCGTGCCTGTTCCGGGCGGATGCCGATCCCGGTGTCGATCACGTCGGTGATCAGTCGTCCCCGGACGCGATCGAAGCGCATGTCGATCGTGACGCTTCCTTCGCGCGTGAACTTGATTGCGTTGCCCGCCAGATTCAGCAGAATCTGCCGCAGGCGGGTCGGGTCGCTGTGGATCGTCGCTGGGATCGGCGAAGAGATGCGGAGCTGCAGGTTGAGACCTTTGTTCGCCGCGTTCTCACGCAGCAGTTCCACCACTTCGTGTCCGAGGGTCACGGAGCAGCAGTCGAGGCGCTCGACCTGCATACGTCCAGCTTCGATCTTCGAGAGATCCAGAATGTCGTTGATGATGGTCAGGAGATGCCGGGCGTTGCGCCGAATGGTCTCAACGCAGTCGGTCGGACGGAAGCCGGGTTGCCCGATCTGTTCGGCGAGGAGATCGGCGTATCCGAGGATCGCGGTCATGGGCGTACGCACCTCGTGACTCATGTTGGCAAGGAACTCGCTCTTGGAGCGGTTGGATCCCTCAGCGGCATCGCGGGCGACCACCAGTTCGTTGGACGTCGACTGCAACTCGTCCGCCCGATGAGCCAGTTCCTCGCGCGACGTGGCAACGCGTTCAAGAAGCATGTTCACTGTCGTGGCAAGGTCGCTCAACTCGTCGTGGCCACGCACGCTGACGCGAGCCCGAAGATCCGCGCCGCGTCCGATCATCGCGACATCGGCGTGGAGGGCTGCAAGGCGCGAGAGCACGGTCATTCGCAGA
Source organism: Phycisphaerales bacterium (assembly GCA_038318935.1). GTDB lineage: Bacteria > Planctomycetota > Phycisphaerae > Phycisphaerales > SM1A02 > JAEUIT01. The sequence continues at coordinate 368 of JBBQCR010000176.1, read as the reverse complement.
ACGAGCAACGTCACTCCGACGCACGCGAAGGTGGCAATCGCAAGCGTCGCGAGAAGCAATCGGGTCGATGTCAGCGCCTGTTGGTAGACGAAGCGAGGCAGCGTGACTTCGACTGCTACGATCGGAGCCCCAAGAAGATCACGGGCGACTCCGATGCCGATCATCTGTTCGCCATCGACGGGGTGAATGCGCGGAATTCCGGTGGTGACGATGGCATCGATGACCGAGCGTTGCTCGGGCGTCATCGAGTGGTCGATCGGGATCAACGACAGTCCCGAGCGGAGGCGCTCCGCCATGCGTGCGACGTCGTCGTCGTCGATGCGGTGACCGAAAACCAGAATGCCGTGCGGTGGCCCCTCACCACGGCT
>JBBQCR010000175.1:0-7184 GCA_038318935.1 Phycisphaerales bacterium | reverse complement strand
CGAGGTGCTGAACCACGCGGTCGAGTTCGTTGAACCAGAGGGCAGTGCAGGCGGTGGCGTCGCAGCGATGACGATGGACCAGCGCATGTCCATCTCCAACATGACCACCGAGTGGGGGGCTCTTGCCGGCCTCTTTCCATTCGACGCCACGCTGCGTGCGTACCTCGACAGCCGCGCGGATCTCTTTGCCGCTGGCAGTCGCCCCGGAACTGTGCCCGACGGTTCGCGCGGAGGCTACACCCGCAGCGATGTCGCCCGTTGGTGGGACGATCGGGCGTCATGCACGGCCGATGCCGATGCCCGCTACGCGGTCGAACTCGAACTCGATCTTTCGAGCATCGTGCCGCACGTCTCCGGTCCCAACGACGTCAAGACCATGCACTCACTGCCAGCGATCGAGGCGCGGCGCGTGAAGATCGACAAGGCGTGGCTCATGAGCTGCGTGAACGCCCGCTACGAGGATCTTGCCGAAGCCGCTCGCGTGGTCCGCGGTAGAAAGGTCGCCGCGGGTGTCGAGTTCTATCTCGCCGCAGCGAGCGCCGAGGTGCAGGCGAGGGCCACCCGCGATGGTCATTGGCAAGCGCTCGTTGAAGCGGGGGCGATCGAGTTGCCACCGGGATTCGGTACCTGCATCGGTCTTGGTCGCGGCACCATCAAGGCGGGCGAGACGGGGATCTCAGCGACCAACCGCAACTTCGAAGGTCGCATGGGCGATCGTGCGGGACAGGTGTATCTGGGATCGCCGGCGATCGTCGCGGCCAGCGCGATCGCGGGTCACATCGCGTCGCCAACGCGTTTCGACGACGAGAAGCCGAGATCTTCGGTCGTAGTACGACCGGTCATGGCCAGCGCTGCCGCCAGCCCTGCAGCTAGCGTCGAGGTCATCGACGGGTTTCCGGCGTTGGTGCGCGGGCGGCTGCTGTTTCTCGACAAGGACAACCTGAACACCGACGGCATCTACGCGGGCAAACACACCTACAACGATGCCATCACGCCGGCCGAAATGGCCGGACTGATCTTCGAAAATTACGATCCCACGTTTCTCGGCATCGCCAAACCAGGCGACGTCATCGTCGGCGGACTCAACTTCGGCGCCGGCTCGTCGCGCGAGCAGGCGGCGACGGCCCTCAAGTACTTCGGCATTCCCTGCGTCATCGCGACGAGTTTCAGCGAGACCTACAAGCGCAACGCTTTCAATAACGGGTTCGTCGTCTTCGAATGCCCCGAACTCGTGAAGACGTTGCGTGCATCCGGATCGAGCGGATCAAAGACCGTGCTCGTCGGCGAGATTGAGATCGACTACAGCCGCTCCACGCTGACCGCGTGCGGACGGTCCTTCCTATTTCCGGCGCTCAGTCCCGTCGCCCAGCGACTCGTCGTCGCAGGTGGTGCCGAGGCGCTGGTAGCTCGCCGCATTGCGGCTTCATCCTGAACTCCTGAGGAATCAGAGACCCATGGCCAAGTACTCGATCGCCTGGATGCCTGGTGACGGCATCGGCAATGACGTGATGGACGCGACCCGCATCGTCCTCGACGCGATGCGACTCGATGCCGAGTACGTTCCCTGTGATATCGGCTGGGATTTCTGGTGTCGTGAAGGCAATGCCCTTCCCGATCGCACCGTGAAGGCGCTGCAAGGGACGACCTGCGGGCTCTTTGGAGCGATCACCAGCAAACCGCAGGACGACGCCAGGGAAGAACTCGCGCCCGAACTGAAGTCGAAGGGCCTTGTCTACTTCAGCCCGATCGTGAAGCTACGGCAGATGTTCAATCTGCACACCAACATGCGGCCATGCAAGAGCTATCCGGGCAACCCGCTCAACTATCGCGGAACGGCGCTGGCCAATCCCTCAGGCGGCGAACTGCTCATCGATCAGGTCATCTTTCGTGAGAACACCGAAGGCATGTATGGCGGCGTCGAGTTCTTTCCGCTGCCCGAGAGCGTCTACACCGCGTTGTGCGCCAATCCGAAGATGAAGCCGTGGAAGGACAAGGGACTGGAGAACGTCGCTCTCTCCACGCGAATCATGAGTAAGCAAGGCTGCACCAACATCTGTCGGCAGGCCTTTGAGTTCGCCAAGAAGAATGGTCGCAAGCGAGTGACGCTGATCGAAAAGCCCAACGTCCTCCGCGAGACCGGCGGGCTGATGATGCGGATCTTCCGCGCGATGTCGGCGGAGTACCCGGGCATTTGGGCCGACGACGCGAACATCGACGCCATCTGCATGTGGATGTTCAAGAACCCGCAGGACTACTCGGTGCTTGTCGCTGAGAACATGTTCGGGGACATCGTGAGCGATCTCTGCGCAGGGCTCGTCGGCGGACTGGGCTTTGCACCGAGCGCGAATCTCGGGGACAAGTACGCCGTGTTCGAACCGACCCACGGCAGCGCTCCCAAGTACGCGGGGCAGTACAAGGTGAATCCGATCGCCATGTTCCTGACGGCCCGAATGATGCTTGATTGGCTCGGCGAAGTCGATCGGGCGGCGCGACTGGAATCGGCAATCGCCCGCGTCATCAAGGAAGGCAAGGTTCGGACGTACGACCTCGGCGGAAGTGCTTCGACGCTTGACGTCGCAAAGGCCGTCGCGGCGTTTGCGACTAGTTGATGCAAGGCGATGCCTTCTGCGGTTGATCTTGACTTTCCGCCGGTCGACGGAATCCACTCATGGCGCACGCACCAACGAATCCCAACAAAGTCTGGCTCTCGCACACGCTCTCGGAATGGGCGTGCGGTCTTCGCTACGAACACTTGAGCCCTGATGCGATTCACGCCGCCAAGCTGTTCTGGTTCGATTCGATCGGCTGCGGTCTCGGTGGCAGCGAGCAGGAGGACGCGCACATTCTTCTTGCGCATCAGCGTGACATGCAGGGGGTGCCGAGTGGCACGGGCAGTGGGCCGTGCACCTGCTTCGTCTCGGGGTTGCGGACGAATCCCGTCGACGCCGCGTTTCTGAACTCGCACATGGTGCGAGCGATGGACTACAACGACATCTACTGGAAGGCCGATCCCTGCCATCCATCGGACATCATCTGCGGACTGTTGGCCCTGTGCGAAGCCCGCGGAGCCTCGGGCAAGGATCTGATTCTGGCAACGATCATCGCCTACGAGATCGAGCAGCGGCTCTGCGAGTTCGGTGTACCGGGAGTGCGCGAGTATGGCTGGCACCATGCAACGCTGACAGCGTTTGCCGCTCCGATCGCGGCGGGGCGAGTGATCGGGCTGACGATTGATCAGATGGTCCAGGCGATCGGCATTTCCGCAGCCCGCACGTTTTCGCCGGGCGCGGTCACCGCTGGCAAGCTCACGAACATGAAGAACACGGTCGATCCGTGGGCCACGCGCATGGGAGTCGAATCGGCGTTGCTGGCGGCTCGCGGTTACACCGGACCGGAGCACATGTTCGACGGCAAGGAAGGACTCTTCGCTGTGTTCGGCCACGTGCAGTACAAAGGCGCGCCGGCCACCTTCGACACCGCGATGCTCCTAGATAAATTGCCGCGCAGCGCGACCGACCGCTATCGCATCAACGACTGCGGCATGAAGAGCTTTCCCGTCGAGGCGCTCAGTCACGCTCCGCTGACGGCGATGCTGAAGTGTGTGCAGGAGAACGGGATTCGCGCGAACGACGTCGCGGAGATCAAGGTCGAAGTGATCGCGCGGGCCGCGGACATTCTTGGCGATCCAGCGAAGTACCGGCCCAACTCCAAGGAGACCGCCGATCACTCCTTGCCCTATTGCATGGCGGCCGGGTTGGTCGACGGCATGGTGACGCCGCTCCAGTTTCGCGAAGCGCGGGTGCTCGACAAGACGCTCCTTCCAGTCATCGACAAGGTGAAGGTCGTTGCCAATGAAGAGTTCGAGGCGCTCTTCCCGAAGTTCCAGCCGAGTCGGGTGACCATCACGACGACCGACGGCAAGAGCTTCACCAAGCGCGTGGACGTTCCCAAGGGCGATCCGCGTGACCCGATGACCGAAGAGGAGATCGGCGTCAAGTTCCACGCCCTTGGCGATGGCGTCATCGGTCGCGATCGGTGCACGGCGCTGGCGAAGGCGATTCTTCAACTCGATGGATGCAAGGACGTTCGGACGCTGTTGCCGCTGACGCTGAAGGCGTAGCAACAACCTGGCAGTGCATTGTCGCGGCGCAGCGTCCCTTCTGCCACAATCATCGCGTGGCAGGAGAGGACCAACGTTCGGGCGATCTGCTCGCGTCGACATACGACGAACTTCGTCGGATGGCTGCCGCGTATCTTCGATCCGAGCGACGCGATCACACCTTGCAACCAACGGCCTTGGTGCACGAGGCCTGGTGTCGACTGGCGAGTCACCCGGGAACGCCGCCTCTGGAACGTGAGTCGTTCGTTGCCCAAGCAGCGCTGGTCATGCGGCGAGTGCTCGTCGATCACGCTCGTGCGCGGCGAGCGGAAAAGCGGGGAGGCACCATGCAGCGCATGACGATTGACATCGGTAGCCTCGTTGACCCGCACGAGCGTGGCTATCGATCGGAGGATGTCGATCTCCTTGATCTCGACGCGGCGCTCGATCGACTGCGGGCCTTGAGCCCTGAGCAGGCATCGCTTGTCGAGTGTCGGTTCTTTGGCGGACTCACTCTGGAAGAGGTGGGAGCGTTGCTGGGAATCCGGCGGCGCACCGTGGATCGCGAATGGGCCTGCGCCCAGGCGTGGCTCTATCACGCGCTCGAGGGCGCTCCGAAGGAACGATCATGAAGCCCGGATCCGATGCGACGACCGAACGGCGAGCACACGCGCTTCTCCGCCGCGCGATCGATCTCGCCCCGGAGGACCGAGCCCGATTCGTCGACGACGAGAGCGGCACGGACTTGCAGTTGCGCGACGAGACCCGGCGCTTGCTGGTCGCACTGAATGCCGCCGGCGAATTTCTCGAGCGGCCTGCGTGGGAACCGGCGCCCTCCGACGCTCATCGCTTCGTCGGACGAAAGGTCGGCGAGTACCGGATTCTCGGGCACGCGGCCTCCGGCGGCATGGGTGACGTGTTCCGCGCAGAACAGGAATCGCCGCGGCGGACGGTCGCTATCAAGTGCATGCGGGCTGGCCACGCGTCGCCGACCGCGCTTGCTCGCTTCGCGTTGGAAGCCGACGCACTCGGTCGCCTGCAGCATCCGAATGTCGCTCAGGTCCTGTCATCAGGAACCTTTGACTTTGACGGTGAGAATGCGTCCTACATGGCCCTCGAGTGGCTTGAAAATGCACGGACCATCACCCGATGGGCCGTCGAGTCAAACGCGTCACAAAGCCAGCGGCTCGAGGCATTTCTCGAGGTGTGCGCCGCGATCAGCCATGCCCACGGCCGGGGCGTGATTCATCGCGATCTCAAACCGGGCAACATTCTTGTGGCCGCGGACGGGCGCGCGAAAGTGATTGACTTCGGCATTGCGCTCCTCCGCGGCGGCGACCGCGTCACCCGCGACGGACAGTTCGTGGGGACATTGGGATCCATGGCTCCCGAACAATGGACCGATCGCGCCGACGCCTTGGACGTCCGGACCGATGTCTACGGACTGGGCGTCACGCTGTACGAACTGCTGGAGGATCGTCCGCCGTTTGAGATCGCGAGCCTTCCGATCGCTGACGCCATGCGGATGATTCGCGATGAGCCGCCTCGCGCGATGAACGCCGCCGATCACGATCTCGCACTTGTTGTTACGACGGCCTTGGCGAAGCAGCCTTCCGATCGCTACGCGTCGGTCGAGGCGCTCAGCCGTGACATTCGCAATGTGCTGCAGCATCGGCCCATCGAGGCGAAACCACCGTCGATCAGCAGACGGGTCAGACTCTTCGCGCGGCGCCATCGGACGGCCGTTGCTGCAGCGGCGTTCGTCAGCACGGCGGTGATCGTCGGGTCGGTGGCGACGAGCGTCGGATTCGTGCGGGCCTCGCAAGCCGAAGCGACCGCCCAGCGACGATTGGCGAAGCTGTCGACGCTCACGGATTTTCTGCGTTCCATGTTCGACGTCGACGAGTCCTGGGCGATTGGGCCGGACACCAAGGTTGTAGACCAGGTGCGGGCGTGGGAAGCCCGCGTCGCCGAAGGATTCGACGGCGCTCCCGACGTTCGGGCAGCAGTGCACTACGAGATCGGCCGGGCGTTCACGAGTCTTGGCGAATACGCCGACGCGCGTCGGCATCTCACCGAGGCGGAGCAACTCTTCACGGCGACTTTCGGCGAGGAGAGTCCGGACGCGGTGCGGACCCGAGGGCGGCTCGCGCATCTTGATCTGCGGGAGAGCAAGTTCGCCGAGAGCGACGCCGCTTACGCAACGCTGGTTCCGCTTGCGCGGCGCGTGCTCGGTCCTGCCGAGTACGAATGCCAGGTGATCGAGTCCGACAGCGCGATGACCAAGCACGCGCTGGGTCGGCACGACGATGCGGCGCTCCTTCTAGAGAGTGTGCTGGAGCGGCGACGGGCGACGCTCCCCGCGGACAGTGTCAGGCTCGCCGCGACCATCGGGCAGCTCGGACGCGTGCAGGCCGCGCGGGGAAAGATCGAGGAAGCGGAGCGCTGCTATCGCGAGGCGATCGCCATCGAGGAGAAGGCGTTCGGAAGCGACTCGCTCGCGTCGATTGCGGCCAAGAACAATCTCGCGGTGCTGCTTCGGACGCAGAACAGATTGGACGAGGCCGAACCGCTGACGCGACAGGCCTTCGAAACGCGGCGGGCCAAGCAGGGTCCCGATCATCCCGACACGCTCACGACGCAGACCAACCTGGCGATGCAGTTGGTGGCCCGGAAGAAGTTCGAGGCGGCGCTGCCGTTGCTCGAAGACGCCGCGGAACGGCATCGACGGGTGCTGGGCCCCAAGCACATGGGGACGATCATCACCTGTGCCAATCTCGCGGCCGTGTGCCTTGACCTCGATCGCGTCGCTGATGCCGAAGCGACTGCGGCTCGTCTCATCGTTGACATCCAAGCGGCGCTGGGTGAGGACCACTGGCGAGTCGCTTGGGCACGAGCGATTCACGGTGCTGCAATCGGTCGGCAAGGACGACTCGCCGAGGGCCGGGCCGAGCTCGATGCGGCCATCACGACGCTTGCAGGGGCGAAGGGTCCCAATCCTGGCATGGTCGATCGAGCTCGCGGATGGCGGGCGGCGCTCGAGTAGCGCATCCGTGAAGCGTACTTCCGTACGGCATGCGCCACT
>JBBQCR010000174.1:0-7186 GCA_038318935.1 Phycisphaerales bacterium | reverse complement strand
CGGGGAGTTTCGATCTGAAGAGCTGATCCGAATGCCAAATCCCGTTCCGCAGATGCGCCGCGACTCGTCGCAGTCGTTGGAGGCAGGGGACTGGCGCTTGGAAACTGGTTGCGGCTGTCGCTGGTCGTCCGTCCGTCTGGCAACCGATTCACGGTCGCCGCACCATCATCCTTTGGTGGCGCGGACCGCTTCGGCCACTGTCGTCACGCCTTCGGCGACCGCGCGGTATGCCGCGTCACGCAAGATTGTCAGGTCGCCGTCCTCTAGCGCCGCTGCGGCAATGCGGCTGGCGTTGACGCGGGTCATGACTAATTCGCGCGTGCGCTCGCTCATGGTGAGCAACTCGTAGATGCCGACCCGGCCGCGGTAGCCCGTCGAACGACACTCGCGGCAACCGACGGCCTCGAAGATCGTCGGTGGAGTCTCGATCCCCAGCGCTTTCAGGAAGTCGCTCGGCAGATCGGCCCGCTCGGGGATCTTCTCGAGACGACAGTGGATGCACAGTCGGCGCAGAAGTCGCTGAGCCATGATGCCTTCGACCGAGCTGGCGACGAGAAACGGTTCGATGCCCATATCCAAAAGTCGGGTCGTGGCTCCCGCGGCGTCGTTGGTGTGCAGCGTCGAAAACACGAGGTGACCGGTGAGCGACGCCTGCACCGCGGCTTCGGCGGTTTCCTGATCGCGGATCTCGCCGATCATGATGATGTCGGGATCGTGCCGCAGAATCGCGCGCAGGCCAGCCGAAAACGTCAGGCCGACCTGAGTGCTCACCTGGATCTGGTTCACGCCGGCGACGTGGTACTCGACCGGATCCTCGACAGTGATCGCCTTCACTTCGTCGCTGACGATTCGTGCGAGCGACGAATACAGGGTCGTACTCTTGCCGCTTCCAGTCGGACCGGTCACCAGCAGGATGCCGTGCGGCCGGGCGATGAGGGCGTCCCATCGGGCGAGGATGTCCTTGGGCATGCCAAGGCTCTCGAGCCCCATCGAGACCGCGTTCTTGTTGAGGATGCGGAGGACCACGCCCTCGCCGTGCAGCATCGGAATGATCGAGACGCGGAGATCAAACTCGTTGCCCTTGTGCCGCAGCGTGATGCGCCCATCCTGCGGACGTCGCTTCTCGGCGATGTTCAGATTCGCCATGATCTTCAGGCGACTGACGATTGCGTTGCGGAAGCGGTGAATCGTCGCGGGAACGCCGGCGCTGGCGAGGACGCCGTCGATGCGGTAGCGGACATGCAGCTCCTGCTCGTAGGGCTCGATGTGCACGTCGGTCGCGCGCTCCCGAATCGCCTCGACGAGCAGATCGTTGACCAGCTTGATGACGCTTGCGGCCTCCGCGGCGTCGTCTTCGTTGGCGTCGAAGCCGAGCGACGACTCGTCGTTGCTGCCGTCGCGGGCCTCGCCGGCCAAGGCATCGAGCGTGTCGCCCGCGACGCCGTAATGTCGACGGATGAATTTCGCGATGTCGCGATCGTCCGCCAGCACCAGATCGATCGACAGGCCGGTGGCCATGCGAACTTCGTCGAAGGCGTGTAGATGAAAGGGATCGCTGGTCGCGACGCGCAGCGTTCGTCCGCTGCGCGAGATCGGCACGCAGCGCAGCTTGAAGACCAGTTTCGGCGGCAGGCTTCGAAGAGTGTGATCGTCCGGTTCCAGGGCGTCGAGTTCGACGACCGGCAAGTCAAACTGCTCACCGATAGCGGTGAGCACCGCTCCCGACTGCACGAACCCCATGCGCACCGCGACCTGATCGAGTCGTTCGCCGGTCCGAACTTGCTCGGCGATCGCCCGCTCAAGCTGGGCCTGGTCAAGCAGACGATGCTCGCGCAGAATCGCTTCGAGACTCATGCGGGATCGCGCTCCAGCGTGTCGATTGCAGTTTCAGATCGGAAGAGCGCTGCACTGACCGCATGGCCGTGCAGCCACGAGCGTCCGCCGACCGGACCGATCTCGCCCGCGGCGAAGAACCCCGCGAGTGGAGGATTGCCCAAGCGCCGCGCGAAGGCTCTGGCATCGACGTGCGGTGCGCGAAAAAGCTTTCGTCCGCGGCTGGAGCAGGTGGTCATGAAGGTCGCGAAGGGCGCGTCGCGGGTCTGTTCCTTATCGAGGAGGAGTTCGAGATCCTCGATTGCCGCCATGCGATCGCGCACATGGAAGCGCACCGTGCGACCAACGCGAGCGACGTCACCGATGATGAGCGTGTCGTGCCGCGTGTCGGCGCCGAGCACCGCCCGCAACAGGAAATCGCCGCGTCCGAAGCGATCGCGATACTCATCGATCGCCAAGCCGATGAGGATTCCCTCGCGCACGGCATCGCGCTCTGCTTCGGGCAGATCTGCCACGACTTCCTTCGCGACGTCGAGGGCAGGTCGTCCCGAAAGCTGTTCGATGACGTTGCCCTTCCCCTTGGTGATGACATAGGTGCGGCCGATCGGACGACATCCGGGAGTGACGAGGGCGTCGACGCGGACCGGGCCCGACATCGTGACGCCGATGGCGCCGCTGGCGGTCAGTGTGCGATCGACGACGAGCACGTTGGCTCCGGGCTGGCTCGAACCGCTTGCCAGGCCGCCGATCACCGGAATGGGATGTGCGGCCGTCGCACGAGTGATCCGATCAAGAAGCACCGGGGTCTGAATCGAAAACGGATCGGCGAAGAGCATCGTCGCCTTGGCGTCCGGACCGGCGCCAAGCTTCTCGCGGATGAACTCATCGCTCCAGTTTTCCACCGGTCCGTCGAAGGGATCGAAGTGCACCGGATGGAGCGCGACACCAGGCATCCGCAGCGCGAGCGCACTGAGGCCCGGTCCGCCTTCGACCTCATGACTCGGTCCTACAACCCATTCGGCGGTGACGCCGACGATGCACCGTGTCTCGCACTGCTGTCCGACGATGTTGGCGGCGTCGGCAAATGCCGCTCGGTGATGGAACGATCCAAACAGGAAGACCACGTCGGCGCCGCCATGGTCCTTCGTGCCGCCGACTTCCGCGAGCCCCGCACTGAGACGATCCGCGACCTCCGTCGCCGCGGTACGGGTATCCGGATGGGTCGAGAGAGCGGCGCTGGCGGCGGTCGTCGGTGAGGCGGGAAGCGGCAAGCAATTCTCCGGAGGGAGGACCCGAGGGTGGGACCAACGGTGGGACCAACGGTGGGACCAACCAAGAACCATCGGGGTTCCTGGAGGCAGCTCCGTCGCAACGGCCCAGTCCAAAGAGTAGTCTTCGCCGCTGCCAGATGGGAGCGGGTGCCCGACAGATGGAGCAATCCAGCGTCGCGATGGGCGGCCGTCCGCGGTCCGGGGGCGGTCCGCGTGGCCAGTAGGGAGCACCCCCGCCGACCGTCAAGGGCTCCTGAAGAGGATGCGAACGGGGTCAAAGGGCTTGCAGATTTGCAAGAGGTCTGCCACAATCGTCGCTTCCCCCTGAACCCGGATCCTCCGCGGGGGGGAGTCAGCCGGTCCGCGTCGCGGATGCCGGAACCAGCCTCAGGAACGACCAGTGCCGAATACCGAATCTGCCAAGAAGCGAGTCCGCCAGACCAAGAAGCGGAACGCAATCAACAACTGGCGCAAGCGTCGCATCAAGGACCAGACCAAGGCTTTCTTGAAGGCCGTCACCGCCGGTGACGCGACGGTCGCGGAAACCGAGTTCCGCAAGGTCGCGGCCGTCCTTGATCGCATCTCGTCGACGACGACGCTGCACAAGAATACCGCGAGCCGCCGCAAGAGCCGCTTCGCCAAGCGACTGAACAGTCTGACGACGGGCCGCAAGAGCGCTTCGCACGCGAAGCCTGCCGCGAAGCCGTAAGCCTGCTGGGACGGGCCTTCTCGCGCCGAGTAGATGTGCATCAGGCGGAGGCACCTCTGGGCGCGAAGCACGCCAGCGCAACGACCACAACCGTCCGCGGAAGAGTCTCCTCTTCCACGGACGGCTATTTTTCGCGCTCCCAGCAACCGCTGGAGATTCTGGTCTTTCTGCTGCCACTCATCGTGGCGTATGAGGCGGGACTGCTGTGGGTCCTGCGCTCGGGCGACCGAATCCTTGACAACAAGGCTCACGACGCGATTCGTCGGGTCTTTGATGCCCTTGGTCTCGACGCGACGCAGATGAGTCTGCCGGCACTTTCGCTGCCGGGCATTCTTCTGGTGGTCGTTCTGATCGTGTGGCAGGTGCTGACGCGTCGGGCGTGGCGAGTCGACCTGAAGACCGTGGCGATGATGGCGGCCGAGAGCGCGTGCCTGGCGTTGCCGCTGGTGGTGCTCGCGCACTTGGTCGTGCAGGCCTTCAGTGGTATCGCGCCAGCGGCGGCCGGAGAGGCCACCGCGGCCTTGCGCGAGCTGCCGCTGATCGAACGACTTGCCGTCTCGATTGGAGCGGGGCTCTACGAGGAGCTCATCTTCCGCATGGTGCTGATTGCGATGCTGCACACGCTCTTCGTCGACGCCCTGCGGTGGCGAGAGACGCCATCGATCGTCGCGGCGATCGTGCTTTCGGCGCTGGCGTTTGCGATCTATCACCCGTTGCACGACGCCGACGGCGCCATCGTCTGGTCGCGGGCGATCGCCTACTTCGTGATCGGCGGCTACTTCGGAACTGTCTTCGCCTACCGCGGCTTTGGCATCGTGGTGGGTGTGCATGCGTGCTATGACATCGCGGTGCTCATGCTGCCGCACGCCTGAGAGGATCGTCTTCGCAACCTCAGGCTCGCACCAGAAACACCGTCGCCGAGGCGAGATAGATCGACGTCGCGAACACATCGGTCAGCGTCAACGACAGCGGGCCCGCGGCGATGCGCGGGTCAAGCCGCAGGGCATGCAGCGCCACCGGCACCGTGGCGCCGATCGCTGCGGCGAACACCATCGACGCCGAGATCGATCCCAGGAGCACCAGCGCCACGCCGACGCCGCCTCCGAAAAGCAGGCTGACGATGCCGACCGTGACCCCGCAGCAGAGTCCCAGTAGCGCGGCAGTTCCGGCCTCTGTCTTGAGGCGACGCTTGATGAGATTCCATCGCATCTCGGTGCCCTGCAGAACTTCCAGCACCAAGGTCATCGATTGCATCGCCACGCTCTCGGCCAACGTCAGGACCAGCGGAATGAACATCGCGAGCACGATGAACTCCGCAAGCGTGGCGTCGAAGAGCTTGGCGATCATGGCGCATCCGATGCCGCCGACGAGATTCCATGTGAGCCACGGCATCCGAGTGCGGAATCCGCGCCACGGCGAACGGCCGCGAGCCTCGCGCACCGAAACGCCGAGCATCTGAAAGAGCTGATTGACGCGCTGGGCTTCGGCCAATTCAAACGTCTCGTCGGCGTAAACCTGGACATCGATTGCCCCGAGCAGTCGTCCGTCGTCGTCGACGACCGGGAGTGCCAGCAGGCGATACATCGCGAAGGCCATGAGGGCATCACCGACGGTCTCGGTGGCCCGGATGGTGATCGTCCGCGAGGTCATCACCTCACGAATCGGCGTCGTGGGGTCTCCCAACAGCAGCGTTCGAATCGGCACGACACCGACCAGGCGATCCTCGGCGTCGATGGCGTAGACGTACAGGACGGAGCGGGTGACCTGACGCGATCGCAGTTCTTCGACCGCCTCGGCGATGGTCGCGTCGACCGATACCGCGGTCTGCACCGTCGACATCGTCTCGATGATCGACTGTTCAAGATCGAGGTGGTCAGCTCCGGCAAGCATGGGCCGCGAAGTATAGTGGTCGCCGCGCATGCCTGATTCTGCTCCTCCAACCTCCGTTCCCGGCAATCAAGCGAGCATCCGACTCCTCCTCCTCGACGTGGACGGCGTGATGACCGACGGGGGTATTCTGCTGTCGGATCGCGGCGAGGAATCGAAGCGATTCGACGTGCGCGACGGGTGCGGACTACGCATCTGGCAACGATTGGGCGGTGAGGTCGCGATCATCACTGGTCGGACCGGGATGAGTCTTCGGCATCGGTTGAACGAACTCGGCATTCGCCATCTCATCAACGGTTCGAAGGACAAGGGAGCCGATTTCGATCGACTCTGCGGCGAGTTGTCGGTCGATCCTCGCTCCGCGGCGATGCTTGGTGACGACCTCCCCGATCTCTCGGTCCTTCGCCGCTGCGGCTACCCTATGGCGGTGCGCGATGCGGCCGCCGAGGTTCGCGCGGTGGCCCGCTTCGTCACCGAACGACCAGGGGGCCATGGGGCGGTCCGCGATGCGATCGAGCATCTCCTCGTGCGCGAAGGTCGCTGGGGCGATGCCCTCGAGCTCTTCGCCTGATCGACGCGTGTCTCTCCTGCGAAACGAAGTGTCCGCACGTCTCAACGACCGCCAGCGCAGCTCCGCATGACTATTCCCATCGCTCAACCTCCGCGTGCACGACCGTTCGTCCTTGTCGGCTTGGGCGTCGGTGCGGCTGTGGTGCTGCTCTTTGTGGTGAGCAACCTCGACCGCGATCGACCGGCTTCCAGCGCCGCCCCGCGCATCGCAAACGCGACCGACATCGTCGCTCCGTCGCCACTGACCGACGCGGAACGGCGCGGTGAAGGGCAGGGGCTTGAGAACGGGCCGATGGTGCAGTTGGAACAGGGGGCGTGGGTCCAAGTGACCGACGAGACCGGACGCCTCGCCCAGCAGTACAGCGCCGAATCAGTCGAGCCGCTTCCGGATCGCCAAATGCGCCTTGAGCGGCCCAAGGCGATGATCTTCCAACCCGATGGCCGCGTGATTCTGCTCTCGGCCGATCACGGCAAGGCCCGCGTTCCCAAGCGGGCGCTCGAAACGGGCACGCTGAACGATCATGTGGAGATCCGACTCTTTCGGCCGCAGGCAGGCCGGCCGGTCGACACGACGAAGGACGAACCGGCGATCGTCGTGAAGGCCGACGATGCGCACTTCGACAACATCATCGGCGAGATCCGTTGCGAGGGTCCGATCCATCTGGAGTCGGATGCGGGCACGTTTGATGGCGAAGGCATGTCGATGCTGCTCGACCCCAAGGGTGGTGAACTCGAACGGCTGGTGATCGACCGTTGCACCAAGCCGATGGTGTTCGTGCGCGGCGCCGACGGACGCACTCGACCTCAGTCTGCAAGGCAAGCGCCTCTCCAACCGGTCTCGTAGCCGCCGGGCACCGCCGCCGAAGCGTAATCGCCCGCGACATCGGCCCCGCCCGCGCCGCAGAAGCAGAGACGC
>JBBQCR010000173.1:0-7193 GCA_038318935.1 Phycisphaerales bacterium | reverse complement strand
TCGGGCATGCTGGACATCCACCCTACCGCCGTCGTCGACCGCTCCGCAGAAATTGCGGCGGGCGTTCGCATCGGTGCCTATTGCGTCGTCGGGCCGCAGGTCACGATCGGCGAGGGGACGGAACTTCGCAGTCACGTGGTGATCGAGTCCCACACCCGCATCGGTTCAGAGTGCACGATCTTCCCGTTCGCGTGTATCGGCGGTACGCCGCAGGACCGCAAGTTTCAAGGCGAAGTGACTTGGTGCGAGATCGGTGACCGCAATCACCTGCGCGAGCACGTCACGATTCATCGCGGCACGGCAAACGGCGGCGGGATCACGAAGGTCGGCAACAACAACCTCTTGATGGTGTCCGCACACCTCGCACACGATGTATCTCTCGGCAATTCCTGCACAATCGCCAACGAAGTGATGATCGCCGGCCACGTGGCGATCGAGGACGGCGTGACGGTCGCCGGTGGCACCGGCGTGCATCACTTCGTCACCATCGGCAAGCGAGCGATGGTTGCCGGACTTGCCCGCGTCGAACGCGACGTGCCGCCCTACATGGTCTTCGGAGGCGCTCCGGCGACGGTCCGTCTGCCGAACAAGATCGGCATGAGCCGATGCGGCTTCTCCGATCCGACCATCAGGGCCATGCGCGACGCCTATCGCCTCCTCTTCGCCCGCAAGCGGGAACGTCAACGGCACGCGGGAGAGACGATCGAGGATCGCATGGAGCATCTGCGTCGTGTCTACGCAGACGTCTCGCCGGTGATGGAGTTGGTGGAGTTCCACGCCCGCAGCCTGAAGGCTGGCGTGAGCGGTCGATACCTTGAGACCCACCGCCGCGACGACAAGCACGCCAAGGTCAGCCACACTTCGGGTGCGGCGTCGATCCGGAGTTGAGTAGCCTTTCTGGGGGCAAAGGCCGGAGGCACAGCAACAGCGGCTGGGCGTGGGATGGCGGCAGTCCACGCGCGAGGTTTCCCTCAACTCAAGTCAGGAACGGCCCGATAAGAGATGCTCCCCGCGGCGGTCGCGATGCCACCCCTTCGCTCACTCGGCTCCTTTGGAACGACGTCATGCGCACTCTCCTTGATGACCGGATCTGCGACATCGGTGCTCAGAGCGTTGGCGACGCGGTGGCGGCGCTTGCGACTCTTGCCGAACGCGACGGCCGCCAGATCGTCGACGTCTCCGTCGATGGCGAACCCTGGGGCGACCGTGAGTTGTCGAGCATCGACCGACTCCGATCCGCCGCTGCGGAAGTGCGAGCAACGTCGGTCCTTCCGAGCGAACTGGTCCGAGAGACGTTTCTGCACGCGGCCACGGCCCTTCTCGAAGCCGAGCAACTCCAACGCAATGCCGCGAAGTTGATACAGGCCGATCAAACCCGCGAGGGACTCGATGCCCTGATGGACGCGCTCAGCGTCTGGATCAACATCCACAAGGCCACGGTCGACGGCGTCGCGTTCGCAAAGATCGATCCCCGCGCGGTCCGCACCGTCGAAGGCACGTTTGATGAAGCGGTGGGCGATCTGAACGTTCGCCTCACCTCCCTGCGCGACGCCATGCAGTCCAACGACACCGTCGCGATCTGCGACGCTCTTCTCTACGAGTTTCCGTTGACCACCAAGCGTTGGGCGAGTCTGCTCGCCGAGCTGGCGCGTCGCGCCGATTCAACCCTCAAGCGCTGAGAGGCACATGACTATGAGCGGCACACGTGGAGCGGCAACCAGCGTCAACCAGATGATGGAGCGGGCCGAAGCGGCCTTGCACCGCAACCACTGGTTCGAGGCCGAGCGTCTCTCCCAGCGGGCGTTGGAGATGGCCCGTTCGGGCCGCGATTTCTCGTTGATGGCCCGCATCTCGCTGCCGTTGCAGGAAGCGCGACGACAGCGACTTCAGCAGGCCTTCGACGTGGGATCGCTGCGCATTGTCGACGAGTCGTTCGGCGAGGAGCTCCGTGTCGATCCAGGCTGCTACCTCGTGCAGCCACCGCTGGTCGGCGCCGATGCCCGACGTCTTCGGCTCGCCGGCCTCGAGCAGGAGGCGCCAATCGCGGTCCTCTGCCGCGAACCGATGACCAAGCTCAAGCGTTGCCCGATCGTCACCATCGGACAGCTGACGATTCGTACCAAGGTCGATGCCCCGAAGTCGTGGGATCGTCCGACGATTCCGTGGTTCGCAGGAGCTCTGGAAGCTTTGGGAGACGCGGCCATCGAGACGCTCGATACCGCGTGCGATCCGATCCGACTGGTCGATGCGATTCTCGCACGACTCGACTCACTTCCCGATCACGAGAAGCTCCATCAGGCGCTGGCCGAAGCCTGCCGCGCTGCCGCCAAAGCGATCGCCGAGGGACGCATTCCGCCGGAGGCCGTTGCATCTCCCTTGATCGCAGCGCTCGACGAAGAACTTGCCGACGACTCCGGCGCAGAGTGATCGCTGGCAGCCACGGGCGTCGCACTTGAAGTCACTGAGTGCCATGCCTGAGATCCGATTGCCCGTACTTTCCTAGAGGGCGATCAGCAGATGTTCGGTTGCTTCGGCTAGTCGGTGACGGGCGAGCCGATCGTTGACAGACTCGCTACAGCCAAACGCCAATCGAGCCCTTCGGGCAACACGTTCAGGTTGTCGCACCCGTCGTCGGTCACGATCACCATGTCCTCGACCCGTACGCCGCCGATCGCCTTGCAGTAGAGGCCCGGCTCGATGGTCAGCGCGTCGCCGCGAACCAGCGTCGGACCCTTGAAGTCGAGCAGCGGCGACTCGTGCACATCGAGCCCGATGCCGTGTCCCGTGCCGTGCGTCATGCCGCACCAATGCTCGTCGGCATCAACCGGCGGTTGTCCGGAGCTGAATCCTAAGCGAGTGAGTTCGCC
This sequence comes from Phycisphaerales bacterium, assembly GCA_038318935.1. Lineage (GTDB taxonomy): Bacteria > Planctomycetota > Phycisphaerae > Phycisphaerales > SM1A02 > JAEUIT01. The sequence goes on along the minus strand of JBBQCR010000173.1, from coordinate 4,326 downwards.
AAGCGTGGCGCGATGCACGGCCTCGCCGGTCGCGCCCGTGCGGACGACCCGCTGGGCAGCGTGCTTCGCTGCAACGACCGCCTGATGCATGCGGGCGATCTCCGTTGGCATCTCGCATCCCTCGGCGAGATGCACCACCGTGCGCGTGCAATCACCGTTGAAGAGCGAGCGGCGGTTGCGCGGAAAGATGTCGATGATGACCGGCTCACCGGTGCGGAGAACGCCATGTCCGTGGTCGTGACAATCGGCTCCGATGGGACCGCCGGCGACGATCGGTTCGGGATTCTCGTAGCCAAGGTCAAGCAGAAACCGGTCGATCGCCTGCTTCACACGTTCGCTCGTCAAGGCGTCGCCATCGACGATCAGCGTGCCATCGTCAGCGACGTCCGCACCCGCGACCAACTCGCAGGCATGCCGCATCGCCGCTTCGGTCGCAGCCTGAGCCTCGCGCAACCACGCGATCTCTTGGGCATCCTTCGAGCGTCGCTCGCGCACACCCGCGTCCGCATCGAAGCGGACCGCGATACCCGCGTGGCGCAGGTGCTCGGCAAAGATCAGAGGGAATGTCCGATCGGCGATCGCTTCACGCACCCCCGCGCGGCGCAAGCACTCGGCCAGTGCCTGAGCCGTCGCGGTCTCGCGATCGCCGGATAGTCCGTGCGTCGGCTCGAAGTCGCGCGGACATGCCACGCGATCCGCCCGGGCGTGCCGCTTGGCCCGATCCATCTCGATGTCACGCAGGATGAGCGTCCGTTGCCCGCCGATCTCGGCGATCGCCACCGGATCGCCGACGAGAAAACGGATGTTGCGGTAGAGCGAGCGGTTGGTGGCCGGAATGCCGGCCATCACGGAAGCGGTGATCGATGTCATGGTCAGTTGCTTGAAAGGGAGAGATCGCACATGCTACCGAAACCAATATGGGAGCCTCGCTCAGCGCTCGCGTCGACGCGCGATCGTGAGCGCGATCCGAACCATCGCCCCCATAGCCATCGCCCCCACAGGAGGAGTGCTCCGATGCTTTCTTTGTTTCGTACATGCCGTTCCGTCAGCCTCCCGCTTCTCGCACTGCTGACCGCTCTGCCGCTGGCTGCGTGCTCTTCGACGCCGATCGCTGGAACGTGGACCGGGCGCGGGACCGCGGCGACACCTGCCCTGAGCTTCGGAAGCGTCAGCTTTGTGGGCGACAATACGTTCACGGCAGAGGCGAAGTACGACGGCAAAACGCGGGTGAGTAACGGCGTCTGGTCGGTCGCTGGCGATCGCCTCACGCTCACCTCGGGCGACACCACACGGGTCTACACGTACTCGATGGTCAACGGATCGCTCATCGTCACCGATCCAGCCTCGGGTCACAGTACGACGCTTGATCGATTCAAGCAGTGATTCGTCACGTCGCAATGCTGCGCACCACGAGTGCGGTCATGTCGTCGGGCTGCACTGTTCCAGCAGTGAACCGATAGACCTCCGACCGCACCCGTTCGATGATGTTCGCAGCGTTGTCCTGGGCCGCGGCGAGAAACGCGGCCTCTAGTCGTTCTTGTCCGAACTGTTCACCGGCGATGTTGGGCCACTCGAAGAACCCGTCGGACACCACCAGCAGAATGTCGCCGAGTTCGAGCGTGAGATGCGTGCCGGGATCCGCATCGAGGGAATCGACGACGCCTAACGGAAGCCCGTGCGTCGGCGATTCGACAACCCGTCGCTCGCGGTGGCGATACAAGAGAATCGGACCGTGTCCGGCGGAGACGATCGTCAATCGTCGCGACGACGGAGCCAGGACGCCCGCGAAGAACGTCACGAATTGGCCGCTGCGCGAATCGCCGTGCACCAACCGGTTCAATCGCTCGACCAGCGGCTCGATCGGTGAGTTGTCCACCAGCGTCGCCCGGGCGTACGCGCGACAGACCGCAGCCATCAACGACGGACCCACGCCATGTCCGGTGACGTCCGCAAGAACGAACACGATCTCTCCGCGCGGTGTCACGATCCAGTCGTAGAAGTCACCACCGGTCTCATCCGCCGCCTCGCTCCATCCCGCGATGTCAAAGCCCGGCGCTTCCGGTGGCGCGGTGGGAAGGAGACCGCGTTGAATGTCGCGGGCGATCGCCAGGCTTGACGTGATGCGTTCTTTCTCCGCGGTGACGCGGGTGAGATCCTCGAGATAGCCAACCAGTCGGCGCCGAAGATCGAGAATCGCCATGGCAAGCGTGCGAGTTTCGTCGCGATGTCGCCCGGCCACCTTTTCGAAGTTCGCTATCGAGTGGACGTCGTCAGAAAAATCATCGTTGGAGAAGGATCGAACGGAATCCGCCAACTCCACGATCGGTCGGGCGATGCGACGGCTGAGGTACAGCGCGATCAGCGCGACCGGAACGGTCACCGCGCAGGTGATGACGATCTGCCAGAGCAGGTTGCGATTGGCGATGGCCCGAAGATCGTCCAGCCGCACATCCGCTCCGATCACGACGATTCCAACAGGGCCATTTTTTCCGAGCGGATCGGGCACCGCTCGAAAGATCGAGCGAAACGATCCGTATTCATCGGAGTAGTCGGCGAATCGGGTCGCGCCGTCCTCGAACGTCATCGCAAGTTCCGCCGGCGGCTGCTCGTAGCGCTTCATCAGCTCGGCCGCCTCGCCCTTCGCCCGCTCGGCATCGCTCTGGCTGGTGGTTTCGACGTACAGGACTCCCTCGCGCCGCACGCAGGTATAGAGGTACGTCACATCCGCTTCGTCGGCGATCGAAGTGAGTCTCGCCGCCAGCGCAGCGTATTCCTCTGCGCCGAGTTCACCGCCCGCAGCTCGGACATGGATATCCGTTGACACCAGAGCGTCCGCCGACGAAGCGATGGCCCGGAGCTTTGCATCCACACCGCGCAGCGCCGCCTTCGTCTCCGATCGGTAGGCGAACCAACCAAGGAGTATCGCCACCGTCAGCGCGGCACCGACCGCCAATGCCACGATCTTCGTCGCGATCGTTCCCGTTCGTTCCGTTGCACTCGATGTCGACATGGGCGATTCCGACCGCGCGGTGGTTCTCACGCCCTCGTCAGGCGTCGGTACTTCAATCGATGCGGCGTGAGATCCTCGCCCATCCGCTTCCTCCGGTCCTCTTCGTACTCCGTGAAGTTGCCGTTGTAGAAGAACACCTGCGAGTCACCCTCGAAGGCCAGAATGTGCGTGCAGAGCCGGTCAAGGAACCAACGGTCGTGGCTGATGCAGACCACGCAGCCAGCGAAGTTCTCGATCGCCTCCTCCAGAGCCCGCATCGTGTTGACATCGAGATCGTTCGTCGGCTCGTCCAGGAGCATCACGTTGGCGTGACTCTTGAGCATGCGGGCCAGATGCACGCGATTGCGTTCACCGCCCGACAACGTCTCGACGTTCTTCTGCTGATCCGAACCAGTGAAGCCGAACCGCGACACGTACGCCCTGCTGTTGATCTTGGCGTCGCCGAGCTTGATCTCTTCGTCGCCGTCAGAAATCACTTCCCACACGCTCTTGCCGTCGGGCAACGAATCGCGCCCCTGCTCGACGTACGAGAGTTTGACGGTGTCGCCAACGCGAATCTCGCCCGAGTCCGGACGATCCTGACCGGTGATCATCCGGAACAGCGTCGTCTTGCCCGCGCCGTTGGGGCCGATGATTCCAACGATCGCATTGGGTGGAATGCTGAAGTTCACGTTGTCCAGCAGCACGCGCTCGCCGAACGCCTTGGTCAGCCCCTTCGCTTCGATGACCAGGTTTCCAAGCCGTGGACCCGGTGGAATGTAGATCTCAATCTCCTTGGCCCGCTTCTCGCCGTTCTCAGACAGCATCCGTTCGTACGACGCGACGCGGGCCTTGCTCTTGGACTGCCGACCTTTGGGGTTCTGACGAATCCAGTCGAGCTCACGCGCCAGCGTCTTCTGCCGCACGCTCTCCTGCTTCTCTTCGGTCTCGAGCCGCTTCGTCTTCTGCTCAAGCCACCCGGTGTAGTTGCCTTTGTAGGGAATGCCCTCGCCGCGATCGAGTTCGAGGATCCAACCCGCGACGTTGTCGAGGAAGTACCGGTCGTGGGTCACCGCGATGACCGTGCCTTCGTACTTCTGCAGGTGGACCTCAAGCCACGCGACGCTCTCGGCATCCAAATGGTTCGTCGGCTCGTCGAGCAGCAGGAGATCGGGCGCGGAGAGCAGCAGCCGCGCGAGCGCGACGCGCCGGCGCTCGCCGCCCGACAATAAGACGACGTCGCGGTCGCCCTCGGGCGTGCGCAGCGCGTCCATCGCGCGGTCGAGCGTCGCGTCGAGGCTCCAGATGTCGTGCCGGTCGATCTGGTCCTGCACGGT
>JBBQCR010000172.1:0-7203 GCA_038318935.1 Phycisphaerales bacterium | reverse complement strand
CGAGGTACGAGGAATATCCGCTTACCAGTAGAAGTGGGCGCGCGAGGATCAGTCCCGACGTGGTCTTCCGATAGTAGTCCGCAATCACACTGATGCGCTTTCCAAACGGAGACCAGTCGGCGCCTGCGTCCCATTCCTTGGTAAGCTCCCACCTGAAATTTAGATTTCCGATGGCGATCGGCGAAGTGCCAGGAGTGTTTCCATACGGAGTGCTTCCATAAGTCGAGAGGTAGGAAAAATCGACGATGTTGTTGTTGCCGGTCTCTCCAAAACTTCCGCGCAGTTTCAAGGAGCCAAGCCAGTTGCGGACAGAACTCATGAATGGCTCATCAGAGATCACCCACCCTGCCGAGGCTGCGGGGAAGGTTGCCCATCGACTGGTGGGGCTGAATCTCGAGTCTCCATCGACGCGCAGGCTCGTCGAGAGCAAGTACCGCTCTTTCCAGCTGTAGTTTGCCCGGGCAAAAGCCGATTCACGATTGTGATCCGCATACGGGCCCGCCGAATACTGCACGATGTTGATTGCGCTACCAACGTACTGCAGCGCCGGCGTGCTGAATCCCTCGCCCCGAATGAATGAGCTGCTACCAGTATTGAGCTCGACGCTACCGCCGCCGACGATTGTGACGTTGCTCCCCTCCGCAGATCCGACCTGGTAGGTGCCGAAGCCCTCCAGCGAATAGAGGTTCGAATCGTTGAACCCACTCATTGCGATGCCGCCAGCAGCTTCGGCGTATGTGTTGAGGACGAGCGGCGACTGCCACCAGGACTCCTCGAGGTGTACGACCTGCATTCCCGCGCGACCGGTGAGAGTCAGCGACTGCGTCGGGTGGTAATTGGCCTCCAAATTTCCAATCACATGATCGGTGTTAGCTGGGAATCGATCGTATGCGGCGATCGACAGCGGATTGGTTGAAGGAATCGTCTGACCATCGATCTGATCGTTTCCTCCGAAATACGTCCCGTCAGGCCCTCGAACCGGAAATACAGGCGGCGTTGCAATGGCATTGATCAACAGGCCGTGTAGGTGAAAGTCGCTCTTGACTCGATCGGCGTTCTCTCGGGACAGGGCGAGCGATGAGCCAAGGCTGAATTTTGCGGTCGCATCGTAGTCGACGTTGACACGTGCGTTTGCTCTGTTGTAGGAGGAGCTGAGCTCGATCCCTGTCTGGGTGAAATACGATCCATCGACACCGAACCGCAGGGCGCCGGTTCCGCCACTCAAGCCCAGGTGCACGTCCGCGACAGGAGCGGCTCGGAAGACGGCCGATTGCCAATTCGTCGTGGGTGTGTTCGCGAGCGACGCACTGTACAGCGGGGCCTCGCTATCGTTCGTCGACGCCTCGTTCATGAATGTGACGTATTGCTTCGTGTTCATCATGGGGAGCTGTTTCTCGACACTCTGCCATCCGGTCGACGCGTCCAGCGAGAACTGCGCTTTTCCAGCGCACCCGCGTTTGGTCGTGATCAGCACCACGCCGTTCGCCGCGCGCGATCCGTAGATGGCGGCGGATGATGCATCCTTGAGCACCGTGATCGACTCGATCTCGTTGACGTCGAGCCCCGACAGCGGCGTGGGCGCATTGCCCCCACTCCAGATCTGCGACAGCTGATCCGTCGCGATCGGCAATCCATCGATCACGAATAGCGGTTGATTGGATGAGTTGATCGATGCTGCGCCGCGGATGCGAATGCTGATTCCGTTGCCCGGGTCGCCGGAGTTTTGCGTGATTTGCACGCCGGCGACATGCCCTTGCAACGCGGCGTCGATGCCGGCCACGGGCTGGCCCGCGATCTCCGAGCCCTCAATCGTGCTCAGCGCCCCCGTGACCTGGCTTCGATCCTGGGTGCCATAGCCTATGACCTGCACCTCGGAGAGCGTGACGACCACGGCGCGCGTACGAAAGTCGACAGCGCTCACGGCCCCTTCCACGACTTCAATCGTGCGTTGCTCGGGCGCATAGCCTAATCGTTGGACGCGGAGCGTGACCGCTCCCGCGGGCACCCGCAACGCAAAGGCGCCCGTACTGTCCGTGGACGTTGCGCGCGTGCTGCCGAGCACGAGCACCTGCGCGCCGACGACGGGTTCCGACGTGGCCGAGTCGCGCACCGTTCCGCGGATCACAGCTGCCTGCGTCTCTTGCTCCTGCGCACGTACCGCGCGCGGCGCAGATGCGAGCGCCGCGGTCAGCCATATGCTACGAACTACAAGGGAGAATGCTGTCCGCACGTTCATCCTCGAGGGTGAACCGGTGCCACCTGAGGGAACTCGTTCTTTCGAGTGACCAGTCGTGCTCGAGCCGTACTCCAGCCGTGCACTGCGCTATATGGGGTGGGAATGAGTCGCACCGCAAGGCCCCGAGGAGGCCGCGGGCGCTGCTCGCGCACAAGACATTCGCGACACGACGCTTCGGTGAGTCGCCGGGTGAGACACAGGCGTCAGTGAGAAGTCGCGGGAGGGTGGTCCAGTGGAATCAGCGTCGCTCCGTTCTCACCATTGAGCCGTCGCAGACCGGCGCGCGAATCCGCGACGTACCGCTGGAACGCCGGATCCCCGTGCTGCCACATGTCCGCGACATACTCATACGCCTCGCGCGCACGCGGTTTGTCGTCGAGCTTCTCGGCGACACGTCCGCGCTCGAACTCCGTGAGCGTGCCGATGACGTCGTCTCGTCGGAGGGCTCCTCGCTCGTCCAACACTTCGGCGGCCTCCGCGTACTTGCCCCGCGCGATGAAGAGCCGCGCGCGAGTGAGAAAGACATACCCGCAGGCGTTGCAGAGGCTGTCGGGAATCGCGGCGAACTCTCGCATCGCGCCCGCCGTGTCGTGCCGCGCCAGTGTATTCCATGCGTGCGCCGACGTGAGATAATACGGCTCTGTCACCCTCACGCTATCCGGAAAATCCTTGGTGATGGAAGCTCCCCATTTCATCGTATTGCGCAGTCTTGCTGTGTCGCCGCGAATTCCAAAGAGGGATAGGAGGCACATCGGGCACCAACTGCCGAGAGTCCGCGGAGTAAGGCTGTCTACAACAGTCATCGGTACCGCATCCAACACGGCGAACTCTATCGCACGATTCACGTGGGCACTCGTGCGCATCGACTCGATCGCATGCCCGCGCTGCGCCAGCTCGAATGCGAGAAAGTCACGCCTCTCTAGCGAATCCGCCCCTCTCCCAGCCGGCGTATCGAGTGCGCGACGGGCCATCCAGACGACGGTCTCCGCCGAATCACCCCATTCGGCGAGCAGGTCGGCGGTCGTCCCGACCAGGAAGTCCGATGCTGAATCGATCGTTTGCCGGCTTTCGGCATCGCGCGCGAGGGAGGCGTCAGTCAGCCGATAAGCCAGACGCATGGCATCCGAGATCAAGTCGGTGGGATGCTGATTAAGATACGCGGTGAGGTGCCTGCGGCCATCGGCGGTGCCGTAGTGGAAGGACAGCTGAACGGCGTGCAGGTATGCCGGCGTGAGCGACGAGTCGAGCGCGATGGCGCGATCGCATGAGTGCAGCGTTTCCCGTTCCGGCACACCGACCATCGGTCCCGAAGCCACGTTGTACTGGGCATCGCAGCGGGCGAGCCAGATCTCGGGATCATTGGGATATTTCGTCACCCCGTCGTCCAGCATGGAAAAAAGACGCTTCCTCATTTGGTAGCTCAAGGGCTGCATGAACTGGCCAGTCTTGAACAGGCTTCCCAGCAGCCCGTAGATGGCTACGAGCAGACTATCGTGCGGCGCGAGCCCGTGGTTGAATCGCGCGCCACGTTCGAGCAACTCTCTCCAATCCGGCCGTGCTCGTGTGGGCTCGGAATCCGATGCTGACGGAGTCCAATTCAAGGCACGGCCTTCCCGCGAGAGCGCGATTGCGAACTGCGAATCGGCGGTCGTCGCGCGCTCGTAATACGTATAGGCGGAATCCCACGAGGATTGCCGGAAGAACTGCTCTGCGCGCAAGAATGCCTTGAGCGCGGGAAGCGACGATGTGCCCACCGACGACATCTGGGCACCCACGAGTCCGCGAGATCTGCCGAGCTCGCGCAGTAACCCGATCGTCAATGAATCGGTCAGGCGGTCCATGTGGGATGCTGCTTCCCTTCGCACCACCTCGCCGATCACGCTGCCGGATTTCACATCAACAACGGAGACAGATGCGCTCACCGAATCGCTTCCGGAATGGATCAGGCTCCCGAAGACTGCGAGGCCGGCGCCGGTAGCCTTCCCGAGCGCTGCCGCCGACTCCCTGTCTCCGCGACCCGTCCACTGCTGAGTGATCACGCTTGGAGACACGGTACGCAGTGGCCCTGCACCGTCGAGGTTTCGTGCGAGTACATCGACCATGCCCTCGTGCCAGAGCTTGAGATCGGGATCGACGACGTCGAAGGGAGCGACGGCGATCATGTTCGCATCCAACGTCGCGGCATGCGACCGCCGAACGGCGAGAAAGCCAATAGCGACTGCGGCGATGGCGCCCGCAATTAGAGCAGCGATCGGCCATATCCTTCGCTTGGCGTGCGGCACGCGAGTATCGGGATTTTCGAGCGCCAGCCGAAAGTCCTCTGCCGTGCGAAAGCGTTTCGCAGGGTCCTTCTCCAGACTCCGTGCAATCGCCGCATTCACGGATGGCGGCGTCTCCGGTCGTACCTCTTCAACTTCCGGCGCAGCCTGCGTGAGATGCGCCACGATCATCGCCTGCGCAGATGTCGCCGCGAAGGGGTGCTTTCCGGCCAGCATCTCGTAACCCACGACGCCGAGGGAGTACAGATCCGCGCGTCCGTCGATGTAGCCGTCGGCCAGCGCCTGCTCCGGAGCCATGTACGTTGGCGTCCCAACTGACGTGCCAGTTGCCGTGAGGGTCGGGTCGCCCATGGCGTCGTTCTCGCGGGCCGCGAAGATCGCACGCGCGACGCCAAAGTCGGCGAGCACCGCAACTCCATCCGCCATCAGAATATTTCCGGGTTTGATGTCGCGATGGACGATGCCGCGGCGATGCGCGTAGCCGAGTGCGGCGGCAACTTCGGAGAGAATGCGCACGGCCTCGCGCACCGGAAGCTTTCCGCTTTTCGCGAGCAACTGCTTCACCGACTTCCCGGCAACGAACGGCATGATGTAGTAGAGCAGGCCGTTTGATGCGCCCGAGGCGAGAATGGGCACGATATGGGGATGCTGCAACTGCGCAGCAAGCTCGATCTCCTGCCGGAAGCGCGCAGCACTTACCGCGCTCGAGAGATCGGGCGGCAGCACCTTGATGACGACCTGGCGGTTCAGCGACCGCTCCGTCGCGACGAACAGTCGGCTCATTCCCCCGCCGCCCAGCTCCCGCTCGAGCTGATACGCGCTACCGACCGCCTCCTGCAGCCGTTCGTGAAGATCAAGATCGGGCACGTCGGCGCCTCGCCTTGGGGATGCCTAGTATAGTGCGAAACGCCTCTGGCGCGCGACGTGGCTTCCAGTTTCTCAGGGCTTCACCGTCGGCGAAACCGGAATCCGAGTCTCGACGGGCTCCGCATCCCTCTCAATCTCGCTCGCGCCTCGGCCACGTATCGTTGGTAGGCGCGATCGCCGTGGTGCCATTTGTCGATGACGTACTCGTACACTCATGGGCGCGCTACCCGTCCTTCAAGTGCTCAGTCGTCTGGCCTCGCATGGAGAGTTCCGCAGCGAAGTCGCGAGCTACAACACCTCTCCTGACCAGCATCATTGCCGCTGGAATAGCTCCGACATCAGGATGCGAAAGCCGGGACTCGAACCCGGACGGGTTGCCCCAATGGATCCTAAGTCCAGGCGCCCTGCTCTGAGGAGTATATCGCGCCTGCTACGGCGTGGCACCGAGCGGCACGCTTCGACCCGAAACCACACTCGCACCACGACCGCTACTACGACTTCATCGCGCCTCCACCCTGACTCACACTCCGTTTCTCGCGCGCTTTACGCGTGACGCTTCTTGATCTCGGCGCAGAGCGCATCGTCGCTCCAGCGGAGAATCCTCTGTACATGTTCTCGATCTTCACCCTTTCGCCGACGTTCGACGTTACTACCACTGTCGAACCGCTGCCTACGTGGGTGTCTTCACCCGCGCCGATGCCGCCATAAGAATGGTAAGGAAGTCTCGAAGCCAGGTGACGACTACACGAAAACCATGTTCGTAGATCGCGTCCCATTCCTCAGCGGTAAGCGGCTGCGGGATCCGCTCATTCATCGGTCTTCTCCTCCCCTTTGCTTCTTGTGCGCCTCACGCCGTCCGCACTCTCGGCGATCACGACCAAAAACATATCACGGGTCGCTCTGAGCGCGCCTCCTCAGGTGCGAACATTCGCACGGTTGAATCAGCGTACCTGCCTCGATAACCTGAAGGGTTGGTTCACCACAGGAGACTCATCATGACGAACGGGCCTGACGACAGGAGGCGAGAGGAGCGCGGCACGCCGCAGCAGGCATCATGACTTCACGAACAACGGTGGTGGTAACGGGAATCGGCGTGATCAGTTCCATCGGCTCATCGCGCCGGGATTTCTGGTCGGCGCTCATCAATGGCGTCTCGGGCGTGCGCAGGATCGCCGCGTTCGATGCGACGCTCTACTCCACGCAGATCGCCTCCGAAGTCGGCGGCTTCGATCCGCTGGCTTATCTGCCGCGCAAACTGGCCAAACGCATGGCGCGCAATTCACAGATGGCGGTGGGCGCGGCCATGGACGCGGTCAAGGACGCCGGCCTCGATCTGGCCAACGAACAGCCACTGCGCGTTGGGTGCTGCGTGGGCACCGCGGCGGGCGACTACAACGAACTAGAGGAGCAGCACCAGGGCTTCCTCGAGCGCGGCCCCAGGGCGATCAGTCCGTTCTGCGTTCCCATGGTCATCCCGAATATGCCTGCGAGCAACGTCGCCATTGCGCTCGAAGTGCACGGCCCCAACTTCGCGGCGGTATCGGCGTGGGGGCCCCCCCCCCCAAACAAAAGCCGGGGCCGCCCCCAGAACCGGGGGGGGCCCCCCCGCCGCGGGCTCGCCGGCGGGGGCGCGGGGGGGCCCGGCGGGGGGCGCGCGCCTGGGGGTGGGTGGGGGGGCGGGGGCCCCACGCCGATACCGCCGCGAAGTTGGGGCCGTGCACCTCGAGCGCGATGGCGACGTTGCTCGCGGGCATATTCGGGATGACCATGGGAACGCAGAACGGACTGATCGCCCTGGGGCCGCGTTCGAGGAAGCCCTGG